>JABDLH010000186.1 GCA_013003145.1 Flavobacteriaceae bacterium
ACATTACCTTCACTACACTGCAGGCACCCAAATCCTGCTCCTTCAACATCTGTGTATTGCACTTCGAATACCGATTCTATATTGTTTTCATTATCGTTCTCGAACATGGTAGAATAGTCCTCTATCAGGTCATAGGGTCCATTATTAATCAGGTCTTCCAATACTGAAGCGGACTCATTGAACTTATCCTGGTAGAGGTATACTTTTCCTAGCAGTGCCTGGGCGGCACCCTTGGTAACACGGCCTGTTTCCTCCTGTATATAAGGCAGGTTGGCTGCCGCAAATTGCAGGTCGGCTTCGATCTGGGCATAGACCTCAGACTTTGGCGTACGTTCTATGACATCCTGGTCCCCGAAAAGAATTCGCTGGTCTACAGCCAATGGAACATCGCCGAACCATTTCACCAGTTCAAAGTAGTAATAGGCTCTCAGGAAGGTGGCCTGTGCAAGTACTTCATCTTTCCCGGGAAAATCAGTCTTATCTTTAAATTCGAGAATATAATTGGCCCTGTTCACCCCTGCGAACATCCAGCTCCAGATATCCCTGAGCTGGGCATTCACCGGTGTATGGGTCATGTTATCAATTTCCTGTATTCCTGGCACATCAGTAGCTGATTCTCCCCCGGCCAGGGTGTTATCTGAAGCGATCTCACCCAGCATCACATTGATATAAGTAGACTGCAGAAGATCATAGGCGGCTATCAGTGCACTCTGGTAATCCTCCTCTGTATTGAAAAAACTTTCAGAATCCTCATCAAAGGAGGCAACGTCTACAAAATCATCACTACAGGAGAACGGCAACATCGTCAAAAGACAGAAGAGCATCGTATTTCTCAAAATGGTATTGCGGATCTTCATAGCTTTAAAATTTAAGATTTACACCTAAAAGATAGGTTCTGGGTACGGGATAAAAACCCTGGTCTATACCGGCACCGATAGGAGCTCCGGAAGAAGCACTGGGATCATATCCTTTATATTCTGTCAAGGTAAATACATTGCTTGCAGAGAGGTAAAAACGTAATTTTCTAATGCCCATATCTTCAACGATATTTTGGGGCATGGTATATCCCAGCTGCACATTCTGAAGGCGAACAAAGGAGCCATCTTCCACATAAAAATCAGAGAACAAGGTATTGGAAGTAGCACCTGTGGTTACCCTTGGGTATATATTGGTACTCCCCTCTCCCGTCCATCGGTTCAGGGTATACACTGACCTGTTTACACGGGGTTGATTCCTTTCGTAATTCCGAACGATATCATTCCCTACCGAAGCAAAGGCATAGGCGGTAAAATCGATGGCCTTATAATTTAAAGACAGGTTGAGCCCCATGGTGGCATCCGGGATGGGATTGCCTATATCTGTACGATCGGCGGAATCGATAACACCATCCCCATTTTGGTCCACAAACCGCAGGTCACCCGGGGCTGCATTAGCCTGGGTAGCGTGTGCGTCAACCTCTGCCTGGTTCTGGAAGATTCCATCCGTTTGTAATCCATAAAAATAGCCCAGGGGTTTTCCGTCTTCCATACGTGCCGGTGGGTCCTGGCCAATTCCAAATGAACCACCGGGAATAAAACCGACCCCATTATTGACAGAGATCACCTCGTTCTCCAGGAAGGTCATATTATAATTTATATTGTAGTAGAAATCCTTAGAGGCATCACTATTGTACCCGATAGCAAATTCGAACCCGCTGTTCTCTACCGTTCCTGCATTTACCGTTGGTGAGCCCGAACCCGGCGCAGCTGCTCCGAGTATCCCTGAAACAGGAGGAGATACCAGCAGGTCCTCGGTACGCTTCTTAAAGTAGTCTGCCGTGATATCCACTCGATTATTAAAGAGCTTCATATCTACCCCGATATCCAGGGTCTTTTGTTCTTCCCATTGTATCTCGGGATTAGAGATAGCTCCCACGGCCTGCCCGAATAACAATTCTCCGCCAAGGACATAGGCTCCTTCTCCGGATAAGACAGAACGGAAGGCATTCCCACCGATCCTATCGTTCCCGACGATTCCATAACTAGCTCTCCACTTCAGGAAGTTTATGACATCACTATCTTGCATAAAATTTTCCTCAGACATGATATACCCCACAGATCCTGAAGGGAAATAACCGAACTTATTCCTGGGTCCAAAATTGGTAGAACCATCTCGCCGGATGATACCTGACAACAGGTATTTCCCTTTATAATTATACTGTAGCCTGGTGAAGTACGATAGTAGGCGGGAATCAAATTTCCCGGCTGTATTAATAAAATTATCCACTACATCAGAGGAATTGACGAGAAATGCATTCTGGAAATCATTAGCGGGAATATCAAATCCTGTACTCCCGGAAAACAGGCCGGTAGTCTTAAATACAGACATCCCAAGGGTGGCCTGGATATTATGATCTTCGGCTATAGTTTTTTCGTAATTTATAAAGTTGTCCCAGGTAAAATCCCTGAACAGGTTTTTACCTTCAACTACAAAGTTCCGGTCTATATTGAATACTTTTCCTGACCCATAGAATACTTCCGGGGCAAAGAACCTGTTATACACCTCCGCATAATTGAATTGGAAATTACTCTCTGCCGTAAAATCATTAAAGAAAGTATAACTACCACCGATTTTACCGCTGATCCTGTCTACGTCGTTCTCGTTGTAGGTATTACTCACCTGGGCTATAGGGTTGATCACCTCGTTCCCCAGGCCTTCTGCTAATGTAAAGCTGCCGTTCCGGTCCCGAACGTTAAATGTTGGTGCATTATTCAGGGCATTGAACAGCACTGAGCCCAAGGCATTTTCCGGCAATGTCTTCCGGTTAGTCCCCGTATATAAAAGATTGGTGGTCAGCTTAAAATTCTCAAATAGTTCGGTGTTAAAATTGATCCGGGTTGTCCATCGCCTGAAATTAGCTTTGGGACCACCCACAATTCCGTTTTGGGTGAGGAATGAACTTCCGAAGGAATAGGTCGATTTTTCGCTACCCCCGTTCACGGTAAGATTGTGATTAATAATTGGTGCATTCTGGAAGACCTCATCCTGCCAGTCTGTACCCTCGCCTAAACGGGATACATCCGGAAAAGGAGCAGCCCCGCCCCCTGCGGTAAATGCCTCATTTAAGATCAGCGCATATTCGGTAGCATTTAAGACCGGGATTTTTCGTGTAGTTTCCTGGAAACCCGCATAAGCATCATAGTTGAATTGCAGATCTGAATTTCGTTTTCCGGTTTTGGTCGTAATCAATACAACCCCGTTTGCCGCTCGTACACCGTATATTCCGGCAGTGGCATCTTTAAGAATATTAATGCTTTCAATATCACCCGGGTTGATTACACTCAGGTCTTCAATCACGTTTCCATCAACAAGGATAAGTGGCCTGTTGTCCCCATTGGTCGAGATTCCACGGATACGTATGTTAGATCCTGCTCCCGGCGACCCGGATTCTGAAGTTACCTGAACCCCTGCAACCTGACCCTGTAATGCCTGTTCTACCCTGGTGGGATTGAGTTCCTCTATAGTTTCTGATCCTACTACGGCCACTGCCCCAGTGATCTCTTTCTTGGTCTGAGTTCCATACCCTACTACTACTACCTCGTCCAACGCGCTGACATCCTCCTGCAGAATTATGGTCATGGGATCAGGACCCTGCACCGTGACTTCTTTACCCAGGAAACCGATGGAAGATAAAACCAATACGTCTCCGGTCTGAATATTATCAATAGTGAAATTACCGTCAAAGTCAGTTGTGGTTCCACGAGTGGTGTTCTTTATAATTACATTGACACCCGGTAAAGGTTCATTTAATGTAGCATCCCGCACCACACCACTTAGAGTGAATTCCTGACCCCAGGTCATCGAAGTGGCAAAAACCAACAGCAATACGTAAATGTGCTTCATGTGTTGTAGTATTTGAAATTTCAATGTACTAAAAAGAAATACCCAACAATTTAATCACACCCCTACAAAAAATATACATTATCAATAAAATGGACTTAATAATGAGAACTACGCAATAAAAGCCCAAAAATATTGCCGTCTAAGCAGCATGCTGCAATGCGAATTTTCCGCATAAATATGATTATTTACTAAAATGTTGTGGTAATGTTGTGGTGCTGCAACACAGTGTTGTGTTAGATCAGACCGAGAGAATGTAGTCAGAAAGGCTGTTTTCGCGAGGCAAACTCATTTTTTTACGCAAACGGTAGCGCTTTACCTCTACACTTCTAACCGAAATATTGAGTAATGGTGCTATCTCCTTGGAGCTTAAATTTAACCTGAGATAGGCACACAGGCGCAGGTCATTCGAGGTTAATTCCGGGTGAATTTCCTTGATCCGCTTTAAAAAGTCCTTATCTGCATTATTAAATGCCTCTTCGAAGATTTTCCAATCGTCTTCATTATTAATATTGCGGATGATAGTCCGAATCACAGATTTGATTTTGGGATCGTCTCCAACACCGGTTAATTCCGTCTTTAACTTATTGAGTAACTC
>JABDLH010000188.1 GCA_013003145.1 Flavobacteriaceae bacterium
GTTGAGCACCTTGTAGTAATCCTGGGCAATTTTTCCCAGTTTGGAAAGCCGGGACAGCAGAATTTCTTTTATTTTCTGTACGGTCTCATCATGGACTTCTTCCGGAAAAGCTTCAAAAGACCTGTCAATGACCTCGGGGGTCAGTTTTTCACGGAGTAGGGAGACCTGCCGCATCCACTGGTGCAGTTCAGTTCCATTTAATAATGCCATATCCAGGGAATAAGGATTGGAATTAAAAGTTCTCACGTTCCTGATATTATCACGGAAACCTTCCATGAGTTTGAGAGGTGGAATAATCTTAGTGGTGATACCCATGAGCAGTCCGTCACCCATAATAGAATACACCTGGTCCCTATCCCGGGGGATGGGCTGGTAAACCACGCTGTCTTTATCTTTATATTCAAATTCTGCCCAGCGCCACTGGTCCTGGTGCCTATCCCAGTCGCCGATCACCATGTCAAAAAGCCTGGCCCTGATATACATATCCGTATCTACGTGATATTTCTCGTCAGATCGCAGCTCGGAAAGGAAATCATAGGTGCTTTTGATCTCTTTGGCCAAGCCAAAACTTTCCAGTTCATTATGCCCTTCAGACACATGTTCTTCTATCATATATAATTCGTCCCCGAAGTCCCCGTTAAAATCGCCCAGGGCAGGTTGTTTAGGCACATAATACAGCTTTGGATTGGTATGGTAAATACCGATGGCTTCAGACATGATCGGTACGGTGAAAGGAGCGTAGGGATGAGCACCGGTATAAAAGTCCTCTAGCAATCCTTCGGTATAGGTTTCCTCGAATTCCCCAATAATGTACTGGTCCTTAAAGGCCATAGCCTGCAGGTAGCGCTCTGCAGATTTCTTCATCGCACGCATTACGTACTCTTTGCCACTGGCATGCCTGAGGCGGAGTGATTTGGACTGGTTTCCTCCCCCCTTTCTCACAGGTTCTAATCCTCCGAAAAGTGTATCAATCTCTACGGTGGGCACTGTCACCTCGGTCCCGTAATACTTCCTGTAACGCTCCCCCCATATCAACTTAAAAAACGCAGAGCGGTCTACCTCGTCCTCTGTATAGATAGAGGTAGTTACTTTTTCAGGGAAACTATCAGGGAATTGATATTCATTGACCGTGGTATCGCGCTGGAACACCCCTGTGGTAAACAAGAATTCCTCTTTGTCCTTATCCTCTTCTTTTAGCCCGAAAAAACGAACTCGTGATGATCCGTCCGTATATACTTCCAAAGTAGCATATCCCATACGGCCCGTTGTGAACTTACTTCCGTTTAAAAGGTTGGTAGCCCCTTTTTTAGCCCCCGAGCCGCTGACGATCTGGGGAACATTATTTTCAACGATATATTGTAAAGCATGTTCGTGCCCGGAAGCAATGACCACTTTCTCTGCAAACTGAGCTAATGTAAAAATGCGATTCCTCAGTTCTCGATATCGTTTATTCTGCATGTCTTCTACGGAAGCCCCAGCAGTCTTTCTAAACAGGTTGACGAATGAACCCAGGATCGGCATGGGTACCGGCGATGCGGAAGTGGGATAAAATTGCTGTTTAAAAGTGAATTGTCCGCCATGAGGGCCATAACTAAAAATTGGATGATGTTGAGCGATCACAATCGTTTTGCCGGCATTCTTTTTGATCAGGCTTTCCAGTTCCTGCATAAATTTCTCACGACTTTTAATCTCGCAATCATCATTTATAGAAGGACGGTAATCCCAGTTAGTCAGGTACCACTCTGTATCCAGGGCGATCACCACAATATCCTCGTTTACTTCAACCAGTTCTAAAGGGCACCCATTCTCAGGAATAAAGGCATCTTTACGATTAATATGTTTCTCTACGTAGACCTCCTGCCTTTTCATGCCTATAAGTCCTTCTGTATACCAATCGTGGTTCCCTGGGATAAAGATTACCCTGCCTTTAAAGTCCCTTACGGTTTCCAGTTGTGCATCCAGGTGGTTCTTGGCCCTCAGGAAGGCAACGGTGGAATCTTTTGGGTCCGGTAGGCCTGCAGGATAAATATTATCTCCAAGAAATATAGCTGTACTGTTGGTATCGGCCTTTTGGACCTTTTCTTTAAAGATCTTAAGCGCCGGGTTTATACCTCCCATGGGAGAAAGCCCGGCATCCCCTATGAGGTAAAATGTGTGGGAAAGTTCTTTGGTAGTCTTGACATCTTTAGCCGTTTTCTCGTCAGCATACTTAGCTTCATAGGTAGCACAACCCGTGAGCATCAGAAATACCGTAATTAGGGCTAAATGTTTCTTCATAAGGATTCAATTAAAAATTGAAAATTTGTACTTTGGATAACATAATAATCGAACACTATGTCGAACCTAATTAAAGAAGCTGAAGATTTTGTAGTGGAATATCTTACCGATCAGTTAGATCCTAAATTCCTGTATCACAACTTACGTCATACACAGCGCGTGGTTAAAAATACTAAAGAAATGCTGGATCATTATGACATAAAAGGTAAAGAAAGTGATGTGATAACGCTAGCGGCATGGTTTCATGACACCGGATACACTAAAGGTCCGGAGGAACATGAAGAAAGTAGCTGTGAAATAGCCAGGGAGTTCCTGGAGGAAAAAGATTTTCCTAAAGAAGACACGGACAAGGTGTGCGAATTGATCCGGGCGACGAAAAGAATATACGAACCCAGCAACCTGCATGAAGAGATCCTGAGAGACGCTGATTCGTCACATATGGGAAAGAAAAATTACCTGGAGGTCTCCGAGTTGTTGAGAGAAGAACTTTCGTTATTGGGAATAGCCGACTTTAACGCCAGCGAGTGGCGTGATGAAAATATAAAAATGTTCCGTACGGAACATAGGTTCTATACTGATTACGCTAAGGAAAACTGGCAGGAGCGAAAAGACAAGAACCTCCGCAAGCTGGTAAAGGCCAAGAAAAAGCGCAAAAAGATGGCCAAAAAAGAACAGCTGAAGGCCAAATTCAAGAATGCGAGCCCGGAACGAGGAATCCAGACCATGTTCAGGGTCACCATGAGAAACCACCTAAAGCTCAGTGATATTGCAGATACTAAAGCCAATATCCTGCTCTCTGTAAACGCCATTATTATTTCCCTGGTACTGGCCAACCTGATCCCTAAACTGGACACCCCACAAAATGATTACCTGATTTACCCTACGGCGATATTTATATTGTTTAGTGTAGCGTCTATGGTCCTTTCCATATTAGCAACGCGGCCTAATGTAACCAGCGGGGAATTCACTAAGGAAGATGTGGACAAGAAAAAGGTAAACCTGTTGTTCTTCGGAAATTTCCACAAGATGAAATTACCGGATTACGAATGGGCTATACAGGAACTGATCAAGGATCAGAAGTACGTATATTCTTCCCTGACCAAGGATCTGTATTTCCTGGGGGTAGTTTTAAACCGCAAGTATAAATTACTCAGGCTTACGTATACCATCTTTATGATAGGGATGATACTATCCGTATTCGCCTTCTTTGTAGCACTTAAGTTTTACGGACCTGAGCAAGTAATAGATTTACCGCAGCCTAACCCTTAATTTCATCTACCAGGTCCTGGTAGGTATAGGTCTGGGACTGGCTTTCTCCTGTCTGGTAGAGAATCTCTGCGCGGATAGCCTTAAGCCCGGAAACACCCTGCAGCCCTTCCAATTCCAGGATCTCGATATTATCGGTAAAGTATCCTTTAGATTTCAGGAACTTGATGTATCTCAGGTATTCTAATTCATCTTTTTTCTGGGAATAGATGATGCAGAGTTTACCGGTCTGAGTGAGCCTTTCTTCAGTTCCCTTGATAAAGGATTTGTCTATCCGCTTCTTGATCACTTCGTAACGGGCATTGTAAGTGCCGTCCACGTCAAAGTGTTTCTCATCCATCCGGAACCGAATGGACAAGGCAGAATTATAGACGAGGATCAGTGAAGCCACATCCAGCTTCACCGGTAGTTTTGACTTCAGGTTGTAATAAGCATTTTCCATTTCGCACATCACCTGTAACTGCCACAGACGTAAATTATTCAGGTACAGGGGTTCAAACTCCCGGGTTTCTGCAATGGATTGCCCGATATACATATTATGTTCTACCCCGTCCGTTTTATAACGTTCAAAGTAATGAGGAAACA
>JABDLH010000176.1 GCA_013003145.1 Flavobacteriaceae bacterium
CCACGTGGGGTTGTAGCTGCACCTTCTTTTCGTATTCCAGGTCGCGGTCTTCCTGATCCAGGTGGGCCGTACTCAATTCCGGTTTCATGATCCAGTCCCCGGCAGAGGGGATCTCGAAGAAGCAGTACCGGCAGCACCCCTGCCGGTAGATGGGGCGGTCTTCCCCGCAATTCAGGCACTGGTATTTAATAAAACTGATCTCAACTTCCTTATCCAGCAGTTGGTTCATATGGATGAAATTATCCTCAAAAACCAGGAAATACTGGATCGGGTTACCGATTTCTGTCTGCATCTTGCGTAAGACCCCTTCGTATTGCATAGGTTATTTATTGTTTAAATCGCACGGAAAATACTACTTTTATGCCGCACCGACAGCTGCAAAAATACCGAAAAAAATGACCATCCCTTTGTTCAATTCCATTGCGTCTTGGCTTTTAAAAAAGCGCTATCACCAGATAGAACTTTTTATAAAGTACCCGGCAGAGGTACAGCAAGAGGTGCTACAGCAGTTGCTGGATTATGCCAAGGACACCGAGGTGGGAAGAAAATACGGTTTTGACAGTATTACCAACTACCGCCAATTTTCAGAGCGGCTGCCCATACTGTCCTACGAGGAGGCAGAACCCATGATAGAGCGCAGCAGGCGGGGAGAACACAATATCTTCTGGCCTACGGGAATTAAATGGTTCGCCAAGAGCAGCGGAACCACCAATGCAAAAAGCAAGTTTATCCCGGTGAGTAGCGAAGCCCTGGAGGACTGCCATTACAAGTCGGGCAAAGACCTGCTCTGCCTGTACCTTAATAATAACGAGAACTCCCAGTTATTTACCGGTAAAAGCCTCAGGTTGGGAGGGAGTAAAGAACTCTACGAAGACAACGGCACCTTTTTCGGTGACCTCAGTGCCATCCTGATTGATAATATGCCTTTCTGGGCAGAACTGAGCAGTACCCCTAGCAGCAAGGTGTCCCTGATGGGGGAGTGGGAGACCAAAATGCAGGCTATCATAAAAGAAAGTATACAGGAGAACGTCACCAGCTTGGCCGGGGTTCCTTCCTGGATGCTGGTGCTTTTGAACAGGGTATTGGAGGAGACAGGCAACAAACACCTCTTCGAGGTCTGGGAGAACCTGGAGGTCTATTTCCATGGGGGAGTGAGCTTCAGACCTTATCGCGACCAGTATGATAATCTCCTGCCCAGGAAAAAATTCCGCTATTACGAGATCTACAATGCCTCCGAAGGTTTCTTTGCCATACAGGACAGGAACGATGCGGACGACCTGCTGCTGATGTTAGACTATGGGATATTCTACGAGTTTATCCCCATGGATACCTATGGCACCCTGCAGCAACATACGCTTCCTCTTTGGGAAGTGGAGGTGAATAAGAATTACGCCATCCTGATCACCACCAATGCCGGGCTGTGGCGCTACAAGATCGGGGATACCGTAAGGTTTACTTCTACCGATCCATACCGTATCAAAATTACCGGCAGGACAAAACACCACATCAATGTATTCGGGGAAGAACTGATCATTGAAAACACCGAAGAAGCGCTGAAAACCATCTGCCAGAAAACCGGGGCGGAGATCGCGGATTATACCGTGGCCCCTATTTTTATGGCGGGGAAAGAGAAGGGTGCCCATGAGTGGCTGATCGAATTCCGCAAGCCGCCGGAGGAGATCGAATATTTTACCGAAGTGCTCGATAATGCCCTGAAATCACTCAACTCTGATTACGAGGCCAAGCGCTATAACAACATGACCCTGAACCGGCCTAAGATCCACATTGCCAGGCCTAATCTCTTCTACGATTGGCTGAAATCTAAGGGCAAATTGGGTGGGCAACACAAAATACCCCGCTTATCTAACGATCGGGTATATGTCGATGAATTGCTTCAGATGAACCAATAAATATCACGAAGGAACACATTTGTCCTAAATTGTGGTATTAACTTGACCCCCAAGTTCCAAATTTTAAATCATTATGGCAGAAAGACTTGTAATTTTATCCGACATGCTCGGATCGAAAAGCGGGCTGTGGATCACTTCCTACCTAGGGTATCTACAGCAATATTATGACATTGTTTACTATGACAGCCAGCAACTGGCCAACATAGATGTTCCAATTAAAACCCTTAAAAATATTGAAGCGGCCTTCCAGGAAGGCGGTATAGATACGGCAGTGGCCCACTTGCTGAAGAAAGAGGATGTGCCTTCGCATTATCTCACCTTCTGTGCCGGTGGTAACATTGCGTGGAAAGCCGGCAGGATGGGCTTACCCATGAAATCATTAACCGCGATATCACCACTGGATCTCAGCGAGCAAACGGCTATGCCTGATTGCCCGGTGAAATTGGTGTACGGGGCTAATGATCACTACCTGCGTCCTTCAGACGAATGGACGGCAAGGCTGGCGGTACCTACAGAGGTGATCCCAGGTTTTGGGCACCAGCTGTACTCTGATGAAAAGATCATTCAGAAGGTATGTAAGGATTTGTTGGATTCATTGCTCAACAGGCAATACCAAAAACTTTAAGAAACAGCTTTTAACTGCTTGACCGTATCGTGCGTCAGTTTTTTCTCGGCGTACGGTTTGGTCACGTGGAATGTAGTCTCGTCGCTGCTGGGTAGTTCAAACATAGCATCGGTGAAGACTGCTTCACACAGGGAACGCAATCCCCTTGCGCCCAACTTGTATTCTATCGCCTTTTCTACGATGTAATCCAGGGCCTGGTCCGTAATGGTAAAAGTGATCCCATCCATATCAAACAATTTCTGGTATTGCTTAATGATGGCATTCTTGGGTTCGGTCAGGATGGCTCTCAGTGTTTTCTCGTCCAATGGGTTCATATGGGTAAGTACCGGCAGACGGCCAATGATCTCCGGGATCAGTCCAAATTCCTTCAGGTCTTTTGGTGTAATGTACTGCAGTACGTTTCCTTCGTCCAGTTCTTCCCCTTTCTTAGCAGCACTGTAACCAATCGCCTGCATGTTCAGTCGCTTTGTGATGATACGCTCTATCCCATCAAAAGCTCCCCCGGCAATAAAGAGAATGTTCTCTGTATTTACCTCGATGAATTTCTGGTCCGGGTGCTTCCGTCCTCCTTTCGGTGGAACGTTAACCGTAGTACCCTCCAGTAATTTCAATAAACCTTGCTGCACACCTTCCCCGGATACGTCCCGGGTAATAGATGGGTTATCGCTCTTACGGGCAATCTTATCGATCTCGTCGATAAAAACAATACCTCGTTCTGCCTTTTCCAGGTTGTAATCCGCAGCCTGTAACAGTCGGGTCAGTATGCTTTCCACATCTTCTCCCACGTACCCGGCTTCGGTCAGTACGGTAGCATCTACGATGGCAAGGGGAACATTCAGCATCTTGGCGATAGTCTTTGCCATCAGGGTTTTCCCGGTACCGGTATGACCCACCATTACGATATTACTCTTCTGTATCTCTACCTCGTCTTCCTTAGAGCTGGGCTGTAATAGTCGCTTGTAATGATTGTATACGGCCACGGATAGCACCTTCTTAGTGCGTTCCTGCCCGATCACAAAGCTGTCTAAGAATTCATTGATCTCCTTTGGCTTCTTCAGCACCAGTTCCGAAGACAGGTCATCCGTCTTGGACTGCTTGGATTCTTCGGCCACGATCCCGTGTGCCTGCTCAATGCATCGGTCACAGATATGTGCATCCAGACCTGCAATGAGTAAGTTTGTTTCCGGTTTTTTCCTACCGCAAAAGGAACATTCTAAATTTTCCTTAGCCATAATTTCTGCTCACTTTCAGAACCATAACGGGATTTTCCTCATTTTGGTTCATTTCCTCTTCAATTTAACTCCTGTAAACCAGGGTCTTATGTCTTTATTCTAACTCTTCTCTCTTTCCAGGATCTCATCGATCATCCCGTAATCCAAAGCTTCTTTGGCACCCATCCAGTAATCCCGGTCACTGTCTTCGTAAACCTTGTCAAACTTCTGCCCGGTGTGATTAGCGATGATATGATATAATTCGTCTTTGATCTTTAACACTTCCTTGGCTGCGATCTCAATATCACTGGCCTGTCCCTGTGCTCCGGACATCGGCTGGTGGATCATCACCCTGGAATGCTTTAAGCCACTGCGTTTTCCTTTTTCCCCTGCACTTAAAAGTACGGCGGCCATAGAGGCGGCCATCCCGGTACAAATGGTAGCCACATCGGGCTTAATGAACTGCATGGTATCATAGATACCCAGGCCGGCATATACACTTCCTCCCGGGGAGTTGATATAGATCTGGATGTCCTTAGAAGAATCTGCACTGGCCAAAAACAGCAACTGTGCTTGTACGATATTCGCAACCTGGTCATTGATCCCTGTTCCCAGGAAAATGATCCTGTCCATCATCAGTCGGGAGAAAACGTCCATCGCAATGGCGTTCAGCTGCCTTTCCTCGATAATGTTTGGCGTCATATTAACAGGGTACATGCTGCTGATCACTTTGTCATAGTACATGCTGTTGATTCCCTGGTCCTTGATGGCGAAATCTTTAAATTCTTTAGTGAAATCCATAGTGTATTGTCTGTCTTTAATCAAAAAAAAAGGTGCCAGAAATGGTGCTTCCGGCCTTGTAAAGATAGGGAATTTAGCGTTATTCCTAGCCGCACTGCATAAAATTGGAACAGCTATAAGCAAGACTGCCGCAACTCGTTATAAGTGCGGCAGTTCCTGTGGTATCGCTATAGATTAACCGTATACTTCTTTTACGAAATCTTCGTAATTGACCTCTTTGGTCTTCAGGTTAGCTTTCTCCTTGTATAGGTCCAGTAACTTCTCGCTCATCAACTGCTCAGATAGGCGTTTTGCTTCGTCCTGGTTAGAAAGCACCCGGGCCGCGATACGATCCAGTTCTTCCTCTTCAGGGTTTATCTGTCCGTACTGTGCCATCTGCTCCTTGATGAAACCTTTGGTGAAGTCTTTAAGTTCTTCGAACTGCAACTCTATCCCGTGATCTTTAAGGATCTTTCCTTCGATCAGTTGGTAACGAAGACCTTTTTCAGACTTTTCATATTCTTCCTGGGCCTGCTCAATGCTAAGCTCTTTCTCTCCGGTAGTCTGTATCCATTTTTTCAGGAACTCGGCCGGTAGGTCAAACTCGGTGGTTTCGATCAGCCTTTCCGTAACATCGTTCAGGAGTTTCTGGTCTGCTTGTTGTTCAAATTGCTTCTCAGAATCTTCCTTGATACGCGCTTCCAGTTCTTTCTCGCTGCTGACCTTTCCTTCGCCGAATAGTTTATCAAACAATTCCTGGTTCAGTTCTGCAGGCTGTCTTTCGTTGATCTCTTCAATTGTGAATTCAACCTTGACATCCAGCTTCTCTACCTGCTCATTAGGCATTCCCAGGGCGCCGGCCAAAAGGTAATCTTCTTTAAAAAGACCTTTGGTGTTAAGGGTGACAGTGTCACCGACTTTCTTGCCGGTCAGTGCTGTGATGGCTTTCTTGTCGCTTATCTTTTTCAGCTCAAGGGTAGCGTTATTGTCAATCTCGGCATCTTCATTCTTGAAAGTACCGCGAACTTCATCTTCTTTCCCAACTTCTTCTTTGCTGACCAGTTTCCCGTACTGCTTGCGGATGCGGTCTACCTGCTCATCGATCATCTTCTTGTCTGCGACGATCTTATAATGGGTAACCGGTTTCTTGGTCTTTAATTCAACCTCGAATTCAGGGGCAAGGCCCAGCTCAAATTCAAAAGCAAATTCTTCACTGTCCCAGTTAAAGTTATCCTGTTGCTTAGGAAGGGGGTTTCCCAGTACATCCAGTTTTTCTTCGGTCAGGTACTTGTTCAGGTTGTCCTGTAGTAGCTTGTTCACTTCATCTACCAAAACAGCCTTCCCGTATTGTTTCTTGATCAATCCCATAGGAACCTGTCCCTTGCGGAAGCCGGGGATATTCGCTGATTTGCGATAATCTTTCAGGATGGTTTCAACACGATCCTGGTAATCTTCTTTAGTGATAGCGACTTTCACAATAGCATTCAACTCGTCTATCTGCTCTTTCGTAATGTTCATCTATTCTTTTAATTTATCTGAGATCCTCTTTCATTAGGTTCCCTGCTGCGATGGGCAGCCGGTTTTTGTCAATTCAACCCTTTTGGGGGCCCTTTTAGATCAGATCAATTGTGTGCTGATCTGTAAAACGGGATGCAAAAATAGTATTTTTTAAAGAGCACAGCAAGTTTTAAGTACGTGAGATTGAAATAACTACAGCTGTTTTTAATCCTCCTTTAAAAGTCCATGCAGTATAGATTGCAGCAGGGATAATAAAAGACTGAATAACAAGGCCCACCAGATGCCGTTTACGGCAAACCCGGGAACCAGGTAATCAGCCAAAAGGATGATCAATGCGTTAATGATCAGTAAAAATAATCCAAGGGTGAGTATGGTTACCGGTAGGGTAAGGACCACCAGTATCGGCTTAACAATAAGGTTGAGCAGGCTCAGGACGATGGCTACCCAGATAGCGGTCCAAAAAGATTCCACCCCTACACCCGGTAAAATATGCGCCAGGATTACAACGGCCAGGGCGTTTAATAAAAGTCGTAAAATGAGTTTCATAGTTGTTGGTTTTAATAACTAAAAGTAGCTAAAAAACCGCTGCGATCCATCTTTTGTTTCGGGGATTACTGACCCTCCCCGATAAAATTCATGCTCACATCAAAGTACTGTTTGGGGTTTTCTGCATGCAGCCAATGCCCCGCGTTATCTATGGTAGATACAGTGGCTTTGGGAAAATGTTTCTGAATTTCATCCGTGTCTGCCGGGGAGATGTATTCAGAGCGGTCTCCCCTTAAAAAGAGGGTAGGGCCGTCATAACTGTAACCGGTGGCTATGGCTTCACCGATCTCTTCATACTTTTCATCCAGCACCTTCAGGTTGCATTTAAATCCAAGGGTGCCGTCCTCTTCCCAGCTCAGGTTTTTAAGTAAGAATTGCCGGGTTCCCCAGTCCTTGATCCGCCGGGACAGGTATTCATCCGCATCGGAGCGCGACTCAAATTCATCCAGGGGCAGGCTTTTCAGTGCACCCAGGATCTCCTGGTGGTGCGGGGGATAGAATTTAGGGGCGATGTCGGCTACGATCAGTTTACGCACTTTCCCTGGCCGGGTACAGGCAAATTGCATAGCGGTCTTACCTCCCATAGAATGCCCCATCACTATGGCGTCCTGTAGCTTATGATGTTCCATATAATACTCCAGGTCGTCTGCCATGACCTCGTAGTTAAAGGTGTCAGACCAAAAACTCTTCCCGTGGTTCCGCTGATCGATCAGGTGTACCTGCATCCCTTTCCTGGAATATTTGTTGCCCAGGGTCTTCCAGTTGTCAGACATGCCAAGAAAGCCATGCAGTATTAATAAAGGTGTGCCTTCGCCAAGTATTTGGGAGTGTAAAAGTTGTTTCATTTAAGTCGGTCTAAGTACATGTGCACCACATTCTCTAATCCCAGGTATAAGGCCTCGCTGATCAGGGCATGCCCGATAGAGACCTCGAGCAGGTGGGGAACATGTTGTTTAAAATAGGCCAGGTTGTCCAGGCTGAGATCGTGCCCGGCATTAATGCCTAGCCCGTGTTCATGGGCAATCCGCGCCGCTTCCGCAAAAGGGAGTACGGCATCCTTGTTACCTTTGGCAAAGCCTACGGCATAAGATTCTGTGTAGAGTTCTATACGGTCTGTGCCGGTTTCGGCGGCAGCTGCTACCATTTCCGGTATAGGGTCCACAAAAATAGAGGTGCGTATTCCTTTAGCTTTAAAGGTGGCGATCACATCTCTGAGGTAATCCCGGTGTTTAATCGTATCCCAGCCGGCATCAGAAGTAATGGCGTCGGGGCTGTCCGGCACCAGGGTCACCTGGGCCGGTACCACTTCCAGTACCAGCATGGTAAATTTGTCTATGGGGTTCCCCTCTAT
>JABDLH010000226.1 GCA_013003145.1 Flavobacteriaceae bacterium
TATACTCGGCATTGACAAAATTGTTGGGATGGTCATGGGCGTATTGGTATTCTTTCCCGTAGTCCAGGTCTTTCATCAGCTGCGTAGGAGCATTCCTGAGCGCCAGGGGTACAGACAGATCACCGGAAGCTTTAACGGCTTGTTGGGCACGGTTGATCGCCATATAACTGGCGTTGCTCTTAGGGGAGGTGGCTAAATATATCGCGCACTGGCTGAGGATTATGCGCGCTTCCGGGTATCCTATGGTGGTTACTGCCTGGAAAGTGGTATTGGCCATGACCAGGGCCGTAGGGTTTGCAAGCCCGATATCTTCAGAAGCCGCGATAAGCATGCGGCGGGCAATGAATTTTACATCCTCACCTCCCTCTATCATTCTCGCTAACCAGTAAACAGCAGCGTTAGGATCACTTCCGCGAATAGACTTGATAAAAGCTGAAACGATATCGTAGTGCTGTTCCCCGGTTTTATCATAGAGTACAGTATTCTTCTGGATCTTACTAAAAACCAGTTCGTCTGTTATAATTACAGGATCTCCTTCTTCAGAGGTAACCAGTAACTCGAAAATATTCAGCAGTTTGCGACCATCACCCCCGGATAAGCGAAGCAATGCTTCGGTCTCCTTCAGTTCTATTTTCCGGCTCTTCAAATAATCGTCCTTGGTCATGGCCCGTTTTAACAGGCTTAGCAGGTCTTCCTTCCCAAAGGCTTTCAGAATATACACCTGGCACCGGGACAGGAGGGCCGGGATCACCTCGAAACTTGGATTCTCGGTGGTTGCCCCAATAAGGGTTACCCAACCTTTTTCTACGGCTCCGAGGAGCGAATCCTGTTGTGATTTGCTAAAACGGTGAATTTCATCAATAAATAGGATAGGGTTTTTTGTCGTAAACAGGCCTTCTCCTTTTTTAGCTTTCTCTATGACTTCCCTTATATCCTTGACACCGCTATTGATAGCACTAAGGGTGTAGAAAGGACGTTTGCTCTCCTCGGCCATGATCTGTGCCAGGGTGGTTTTACCGGTTCCTGGAGGTCCCCAGAGGATCAGGGAGGGCAACATGCCACTCCTGATCTGCTTACTCAAAGCACCGGTGGGTCCAATTAAGTGCTGCTGGCTTATATAATCATCAAGGGTTCTTGGTCTGACCCGTTCTGCAAGAGGTTTATTCATAGGGCAAAAATAACACAATTAAGCCGACAAAAAATGCGGTGCATGGATGGTGTAGCTTAAGAATTTTGTTGAAAAAATGTAACTTCAGCCCATGGCAGAGCATTCTCAATTTCGATACACCCCGGCGGTGATCCTGGTACCGATGATCATGGTGCTCATCATGTGGACCGTTTTTTATATCGAGGTCCGCTTTGGGGTTAACCTGAACGAATTTGGAGTTTACCCTCGTACTGTTTCGGGTTTAAAAGGAATACTATTCAGCCCTTTTATCCATGGTTCGGTCCGTCACTTATACAATAATACCTTCCCGGTGATCATCTTACTGGCATCCTTGTTTTACTTCTACAGGGATGTATCCTTCAAGGTCCTGCTGTGGGGAATTGTACTATCCGGACTAATCACCTGGATTATTGGCAGGCCGTCTAACCATATCGGTGCCAGTGGACTTATCTATGTATTGGCGAGTTTTATTTTTTTTAAAGGGATAAATACCAAGCACTACAGGTTGGTTGCCCTTTCCCTGGCAGTAGTGTTTATTTACGGCGGACTCCTTTGGTATATCTTCCCATTAAAAGAAGAGATTTCCTGGGAAGGTCATTTGGGTGGGTTCCTCAGCGGTTTCCTCCTGGCTTTCCTCTTAAAGGCCAGGGTGCCGGTGAGCAGGAAATATGCTTGGGAAGCGGACGACTATGATGAGTCTTCCGATGAGTTCATGCGCCAATTTGACGAGGATGGTAACTTTATAGAGACTATAAAAGAAGAAGAACCTCCACAGCCCAAATATCGCTATACCTACAAGCCCTCAGATCAGAATAAGGAAGAGGATTAGGCCTGTCTTTGCCGCAATGCCTCATAAAGGAACACACCACAAGCCACGGAGACGTTCAGCGAGCCTATTTCACCTTTGAGGGGCAACTTGGCCAGCTCATCCGCACTTTTAAGGATAGAAGGACTAATACCTGTATTCTCGGAGCCCATAATGATAGCCGCCGGTCCGGTGAATGACACATCGTACAGGGACTGGTTCGTTTTTTCCGTGGCTGCGATCACCCTGTAACCGGAGGACTGTAAATAAAAAACCGCGTCTTTCAGGTGGTCTACCTTAGCGATAGGCACCCTGAATGCAGCACCGGCAGATGTTTTAATAGTATCTGCAGAGACGGGAGCTGCTCCTTTTTTCTGTATCACTATGGCATCCACACCGGTACATTCGGCAGTTCTGATGATAGCGCCGAAGTTACGGACGTCCGAGATCTGGTCCAGCAATAACAGCAGGGGAGGGGTATCTCTTTCTCCCAGTTCTTCTACCAGGGTTTCAAAAGTATGGAAAGCAATGGGAGAAGTTAAAGCGACGACCCCCTGGTGATTACCTTGAGTAAAACGATTAAGCCTTGGCAGAGGCACATATGATGTGCTGATGCCGTTTTTACGGATCAGGGTCTCCAATTCTTTGTAAAGTGCACCTTGTAATCCTTTCTGAAGGTAAACCTTATCTATAGGTTCATTGGCCTGTATTGCTTCTATGACTGCTCTCAGGCCATAGATCTCGGTATTTTTTTCCATGCCGCAAAGGTAGGTAAATTGTTATCTTATTTTAAGATCACATAGCAGATTCAATCAGCTTCTGAATAAAAAACCCGTGGGGTTCACGGGCTTGTTGATTAAATGGATTCTATTATTCGGCTGAGATCTTCAGGATCTTTGACATTAAGATCTTTAAAAGCTTCCTTCTTGGCAGGGGGCACATCTAATAGCTTCATAAGTTTCTTTTTCCTTCGTGGTAGTTTTACTACCGATCCGTCATTTAGCTGCAGCATCTCTTTTTCCTTAAGCACGATCTTGCGTTCAATAAGTCCGAGGGTCTTACCGGGTGATTCTAACAAGGTAGCCGAATGTATTTTAAACAAGCTTATGCTTGCGCCGGCAGCTAGTTCTTCATGATAGGTGTAGGCTACGGTTGGTCCCGGTTTAAAGGTGCGGGTACCGGCGTGTATGGACAGTATTGCATTAGGATCCAACATATAAGCCTCTCCATTCACTTGTATTTCAAAGCGATTAGCCAGAACATTATAGCGTGCCGGAACCTGGTAAGACGGGTTGTTGCCCGAGCTGATCTTAACACTTACTACTTTCCATCCATTCCATAGGTAAGGAGATCCCTGGACGTCAGAGATCTTACCATTGTTATAGACATTGTCGACCTTCTGTATTGCAAAAAAATCCAGGTTATTGTTAAATACATTATTGCTCAGACCTCCAGATCGATTTTGGGCAGATAGCAGATGAGAAAAGACAAGTGCCAGGATCAAAAGAATTTTGAATTTCATATGGTTTATTTTGAGAATTTACGGTTCAGGCCATAAAAAAGGCTGTTGCAGAACAACAGCCTTAATTGATAAACCTAATTAAAAAAGATTAGTCGACATCCCAGAAGATCTTAGTGGTCTTTTCATCTCCACCAATAGCAGACTGGGCTTTATTAAGCTCTTCCCCGTTCAGCGTTGCTTCTGATAATGGGTATAAGAACCTTGTCGGGATATCAGCTACTGTTTGCCCTTCAGGAGCATTAAGTGCCGGCTCATCCAGGAGTCTCCAGGTGGTCCAGCCTTCATAGCCAATATTAAACATCGCGATCCATTTCTGGGTCCCGATCTTTTCTTCAAAATCACCGGAAGCTGTTGCGTAGGCAACTTCTGGTTGTAAGAGGTAAGCATCAGCTTCAGCCTGTGTTCCTCCCCATTCAAGGATAGAGGCTGTAACTCCTGCATTGTAGAATTCCTCTGCGGTTCCTCCTACAGCGTAACCACGCGCAGCAGCTTCTGCCAGTAAGAAGTTTACCTCTGCAGCCGTCATGATATTACCTACAAGATCGGGCTGCTTTAAAAGATCACCAATTGAAGAAGCGCTTGCCGGAGAGTTGGCACTGCCGTATTCTCCACCTACGTATTCTCCGTCAATTGTTTCAAAGTAATACTGGCGACGTGGATCATCAAGAGTGTTCAGCCTGTCTATAAATGTATCTGCTCCTACAAAGTCGTTCCTACCACTCTGTACCAATGATACCCAAAGTGGGTTGGTGTTAGGGGCAGAGGCAAGGTACTTGATCCCGAAGTTTTCCGAGTTATCAAGGATAAGCTCACCGGCTGCAGCAGACTCAGCTAATTGCTGGGATACGGCAGGTTCTACATCAGCAAGACGCATAGCCAATCTCAGTTTCAGGGAATTCGCCGCTTTTTTCCAAAGGGCAACATTTCCGTCATAGATAGGATCCTGGCTTCCTTCGAAACCTGATCCACCGTCCATATTAGCGATTGCCTCGTCCAGGTTAGCCAAGAGCTGGTCGTAGATTGCAGGGCCAGAATCGTAGGCTGGCGTAGTATTGGCAGGATCCAGGGCCTCAGCGTAAGGTACATCGCCAAAAGTATCCACCAGGATATGGTATGCGTATACTTCCATGAAGTTGATGATCGCCAACTTGTTTTCAAGGTTAGGATCCGGGATTACCTGGTCATCTGCGATCAGGTTCTCTCGAGCACCTTTAAGATCCTGCAATACATCCCTGTAAAGGGTGTTCCAGATACTACCACCAATGTTACGACCAGTCTGGTTGTACTGGCTCTCATCGGGATAAGTGGTCTGTGCCCAGTATTGAGCATACAGCCTGAATACATTGTTGTTTACACTTGATGAATTCAAGAGGTCGAACATGTTCCGTGTTCCGTTAGTGAACAAAGCACTACCGGGGACTGCTGATGGATTTTTAGTGTCTACGTTCAGACTTTCATCCACCGTACACGAGGCCATAAGGGCCAGTGCACCAATTGTTGTTAAAATATATTTCTTCATTCCTGTACTATTAAAATTCTAGATTAAGGTTAAGACCAACTGTTTTTAGTGTTGGGTAAGACCCGGATAAGTATCCTTGTACGTTACCGGCTCCAAGTCCTGATTCCGGATCGGCAAAAGGAACATTCTTGTCAATGATCCAAAGGTTCCTACCGACTAATGAAACACTTGCTCCTGAGAAAAGGTCGTCATTGAACCAACGTTTAACAGGCAGCTTATAACTGATAGAAAGTTCTCTCAGCTTTACATAAGAAGCATCGTAAACATTAAGGGCATTAGGGTTCCTGCTAGAGTTACCCCAGTAGAACGTACCTCCGTAGAAGTCTGCACGAGCACGGGTAGTGTTAGGCTGTCCGTCTTCAGTAACCCCTTCGTTAAGGATACCACCGCTGTCAGGCCCGTCTGTGACGGGGTTTCTTACCGGGTTTCCAAGTTCGTTAAGCCCGGCAGTGAAATAAGGAAGCCCGGTTCCTTTTCCATAGCTGTTGTCCAGTGAGAATACATCTCCACCTTGCTGAACATCGATAAGGAAGCTTAAGGTGATATCCTTATAGTTGAATCGGTTGGTTAGACCACCGGTCCAATCTGGGTTTACATTCCCGATCACCTGGTCTGATACCGCCTTGTAATAACCGCTAGAGTTAACCACGCGTTGTCCATTCAGGAACTCAAAACCGGTTCCGCGGATAGTACCGTAAGGCTCACCTAAGGTTGCGTTGATAGAGACACCACCCTGGAATGCATTCAGTTGTAGGTTTTGCTGGTCACCGAGCAGGCTGATCACCTTGTTGCGGTTCCTGGACCAGTTTACGATTACATCCCAACGGAAGTTTTCGGTTTGCACCGGTACAGCGTTTAATCCAACCTCGATACCCTTGTTCTCGATCTCACCCGCATTCACCCATCTCCTGGAGAATCCTGTGGCCGCTGTTTGGGATACCGGTAACAATTGGTCTTCAGTGTTCTTCTTGTAGGCCGTAATGTCTAATCCTAAGCGCCTGTTGAACATACTTGTCTCAACACCAAATTCGATCTCCTTGGTGCGCTCCGGTACAAGGTCTGCATTCTGCTTGGTTCCTGGGAAAGAAGCAATGACAGAGGTTCCAAAGTTATTCAGGATGTCGTAGGTGTCAAAAACGTTGTTTGCAGGCAGGTCGTTTCCTACTTCTGCGTATCCTGCACGGATCTTACCGAAGTTCAACCACTGTGCATTGATGAAGTCGTCAAACACTAAACTGGAACTAACTCCGTAGTAGTTGTAACTGTTGTTGCCATCTGGCAGTGCAGAGGAAACATCAAAACGTTCTGTAAAATCTACGTATAGCTTATTCCAGAATCCAAGTGAAGCCTGGGCGTAGTATCCTACTACTTCTTTTTTCTGCAGAACCTCTAATGGCTTAGGTACCGGGTTCCTTGAATTTACCAGTGAGTAAAGTCCTGGTGCAATCAGTCCACCGGCAGTAGACTGCTCGTAAAAACTATAGGTCTCCCTACGCAGGTTGATACCTGTTACCCCGGCAAGGGTAATGTCATCAGACAGGGTAGTGTTCACGTTGAACATCAGGTCGTAGTTGTATTCTGAAAAAGTAATGTCCTTACGGTCATACCCTGAAGATTCAGAATCTCTCAACAGGCCGAAGGGCGCTGCAACGGATCCTACTGCACGACGCTCCTCACGAAGTTCCGTGTAGGTGTCAACAGCTCCTTTAGCAGTAACATCCAACCAGTTGGTCAGTTGGTAAGTAGCAAAAAGGTTTCCGTAGAAACGGTTTCTGCGGTCAGTCTGGAAATTCTTGTAACGCGTCCAGTAAGGGTTATCCCAGTAGTGTGGCTGTAATACAGACCCACCTAAGGCTCCTTCGTGGTTCCAAGAGTAGTTTAATCCTGTTTGTTCAAAGATCTCTCTCTGGTCATCTATATCCACGTTCACCTGCCACCACTGGCGGAACTGTGACATCAGGTTATCACTGTACCCGGTAGAGTTCCTACCCTTGGTACGCTGAACGATAAAGTTGGCATTAGCACCAACATCAAAACGGTCGTTAACCTTAAGTGTACCACTGAGGTTAAAAGTGTTCTTGTTCAGGTTAGAGTTTGGAAGCATACCCTGGGTCTCAAAATTGGTGTACCCTAAACGATAAGTCATTTTTTCACTTCCACCGGAAACGGCAACCGAGTTGTTCATCTGGTAAGAAGTTTCAAAAAAGTCTACCGGGGTTGCTTTTCCGGCTACGTAAGGCGTAGCTGTCAGGTAGTTATCTGACTCAGGAACAAAAGCGTCCCACTGGTAAACAAGTCGGCCATCTAATCGACCTCCATAGGAGGCATCGTCATAGGTTGGAACTACAAGATCGTCTGTACCGTCCCCGTTAACATCGATATCTTCAAAGTAACCCGTAGAACCATAGTAAGGTCCATATCCGGCACCGTATTCATCCTGGTAATCAAGGAAAGTCGATTTATCGATCTGTCCTACTGTGATCCCGGAAGAAACAGATACTTTAGTGCTTCCTGCTTTTCCTTTTTTGGTAGTGATGATGATCACCCCGTTAGATCCCCTTGAACCGTATACGGCAGATGCAGCTGCACCTTTCAGGATGTTGATTGATGCAACATCATCTGGGTTAATATCCGATGCGGCGTTACCGTAATCGTAACCGGTACTACCTCCCTGCTGTGCAGCAGAGTTGTTGATCCTGTTAGAGACCGGGATACCATCAATTACGAATAAGGGTTGGTTGTTCCCTGTTAGGGAACTCACCCCACGGATCAGGAAGTTGGCAGATCCACCAAAGTTGTTATTGGCTTTAATCTGTACTCCGCTTACTTTACCTGAAAGTGAATTTACTACGTTGTCTA
>JABDLH010000238.1 GCA_013003145.1 Flavobacteriaceae bacterium
GTCCAGGGCTACCTCTTCAGAGAAATCTTCAGTGATACCGCTTAAATTCCTTTCCTTGGTGTATATACGGCTGATGGTATCAATTTCATTGAGGGGCCCCCTGATCATCACCGTATCCGGGCTTATCGTCAGGGTGCTATCCATTAAATGATTCTTACCCAAGGTGATATTCAATGTAGAAATTACCGGTAAGGGCTTTTCGTGGATCTGGTTAAAATCCAGGTAGATGTTTTCACGATCCATCCCCCGAATCTCCATGGACATCGGCAATTGCTTTTCTATCTGTTCCCGGTAAACATCGGCTGGTATAAGATAGCGACTGCCATCATGAGTGAGCTCTGTCAGATCTACAGCAACTTTCTGCTTGCTAAAATTAAATCCGAGGAATTGGAAACCACTGGCTTCTAACCTAACCCCTACCTCCTGCTTAGAAGCACCGGTGAGGATGAGGCTGTCCGGGACATTGATGTATTCTAATTCAAATAAGGCCTGGTCGGTGTGGGTATCCGACAGTTTACTGATCAGCCATGCCATAAAAGACGCCAACAGGAACAACAAAAAGGTGTTGACCTTTCTCCTCGGGAAACGACTTTCTGTCTGGTTCATGATTCTGTGGTTCTTTGAAAAAATAATTGTGGAAAAATTGCCTCTGGCTGCTTCTTGCTAAAATTAACCAAGATTGTCGACTTCAGAAAACCATATCCGTATCCTATGAATTGAATAAATACCGCGATAAGCCCGAGAAAGGCCACTCTGAAGCTTTTACTAGCCAGGTATCCATCTATTAGTAAAAGTACCATATACAGTCCGTAAAACACTAATGGCACCCATCTAATTGCGCCCGTTAGTAATAAAGCCCAGGGTAAGGCTGCCAATAAGCCCAAAAGGAACACGCTGGGAAACCAATAGGTTATCCTGGAGGTATGAGGGTGCCAGGAACTCAGGATTGGGCGGACCATCCCGAATTTCTTTACCTGCTGGTAAAACTTCTTAAAATCGACTCTTCGCTTATGAAATACATAAGCGCCTTGCAGTAAGCCGGTTTTAAACCCCAATTGTTTTAAGCGGATACTCAGGTCCGGATCCTCTCCCGGATGTATATTCCCAAATCCCCCGGTGGTTTCGAACGCTTTTTTGGAAAGCCCCATATTAAAACTACGGGGTTCAAATTTATGCCTGGCTGCTCCTTTACCCCGGATCCCCCCTGTAGTCAGGAAAGAGGTCATGGCATAATTGATGGCCTTCTGCACCGGGCTGAACGAAGGATGGGCGGTGTCTGGTCCACCATAGCAATGCAGGAATTCTTCTTCCAGGCTCGTATTGACCACCTGCAGGTATTCCGGGGGCAATAAGCAGTCAGAATCAAGTATGATGAAGTAATTCCCGTTAGCTACTTTCATACCAAAGTTCCGGGAATCACCAGGACCTGTATTCTCTTTAAAGTAGTATTGGATCTTCAACTGCTCTTTATAATCTTTGACAACCTCCTCCGAGGTCTCTGAAGACCCGTCTTCTACAACGACGACCTCAAAGGGACTGCTGAACTTAAGGGCCTCAAGGCTCTGGAGTAGTTCACTCAACTCTTCGGGCCGGTTGTACACCGGGATAATAAAGGAATACTTCAGCTCCATACAGAAGGTATTTAAACAGAAAAGCCACCCACAGTATGGATGGCTTCACCGTTTTAAAACTGGTTTATTTTGTGAATGCTTCCATAACCTCCTGGCTTACACCCATATTAGAGAATCCTCCGTCATGGAAGAGATTCTGCATAGTGACTTTCTTAGTGAGATCGGAAAACAGGGATATGGTGTAATCTGCGCATTCCTGGGCTGTTGCATTTCCCAGGGGAGACATTTTCTCCGCATAACTGATAAATCCGTCAAAACCTTTAACCCCTTGCCCTGCCGTGGTAGGTGTTGGAGATTGTGAAATGGTATTTACCCTAACCTTTTTGTCTTTGCCGAAGAAGTATCCAAAACTACGGGCTACAGATTCCAGGTACGCCTTATTGTCGGCCATATCGTTGTAATCAGGGAATGTCCTTTGTGCTGCCATATAGGTAAGCGCCACAATACTACCCCACTGGTTCATCGCATCGTTCTTATATAATGTCTGTAATACCTTGTGAAAGGAGAGGGCAGAAACGTCCCATCCTTTGGCGGTAAAGTCATAATTCTCATCGGTATAATGGCGTCCTTTACGTACGTTGACCGACATCCCGATAGAGTGCAGTACAAAGTCGAGCTTCCCTCCCAGGACCTCCATTGCTTTGGTGACCAGTTCATTCAGGTCCTCTTCGCTTGTCGCGTCAGCCGGAATGATCTCTGAGCCTGTTTTTTCTGCAAGTTCTTTTATTTTCCCCATTCGCATTGCGATGGGCGCGTTGGTAAGGACGAAAGTACCCCCTTCTTCATGAACGCGTTCTGCCGTTTTCCAGGCGATTGAATTCTCATCAAGGGCACCAAAAATTATCCCTTTTTTTCCCTTTAGTAAATCGTTGGCCATATTAATATGTCTTTGATAGCGTTAGTTGGTCAAAGATATCCAAAAAAGATAAATAGGGCCGTATTATAGCACGAATAACACTGTCAGGAATATCTGGAGCCAACAGCTGGGGAAAGTATACAGGCAGGTCTAGGATCCTCCTAAAGAAGATCTTCGATTTAATTCAATAATTGCCGGGCATGTGCAACCGCAGAATCGGTTACATCTTTCCCTCCGAGCATTTGGGCAAGTTCCAGGATACGTTCTTCGTTATCAAGCGCTTTCATCTTAGTATGGGTCACCCCTTCCTCGTCCAGCTTATACACTTTAAAATGCTGATCCCCTTTAGAAGCCACCTGGGGCAGATGCGTGATAGTGAATATCTGCATGGATTTACTCATTGCCATCATGATATCTCCCATCCTGCTGGAGATCTCCCCGGAAACCCCCGTATCTATCTCATCAAACATCATCGTGGGCAGGGGTTCGTATTCGGCCAGGATAGATTTGATGGTGAGCATGATCCTGGAAAGTTCACCTCCTGAGGCTATTTTTTTCAGGTCCCCGTAACCCGTCCCTTTATTAGCTGAAAATAACAGCGAAAGGGATTCCTTTCCACTAGCCTTATACTCCTGGGTTGGCAGTAATTCGAGCTTAAAACTGGCATTAGGCATACCAAGAGGATGAAGTCGGTCCTCCATGCGACTTATAAATTCCGGCAAGACTTTCAATCGCCTGTCATGAAGCTGCTCACTGTATTTATCAAGTGATTTGATCAGCGCAGCCACTTCTTTTTCCTTGTTTTCAATTTCTCCTTCGAGGTCTTCTGAAGAAGACACCTTCTTGGCCAGGTCTTCCCGGATGGTAATCAAATCCTCTATATCCGTAGCCCCGTGCTTTTTCTGCAGGTCATAAAGGGTTCGCAGCTGGTTACTGACCAATTCCAGTTGCCCGGGATCCGCTTCTACCGAACTCTCCAGGGTTCGGAATTCGTCGGCTATGTCGTCCGCTTCAATGATCACGGCCTGTATACGTTCGTTCAGGCTCTGGTATTTAGGTCCGAAACCTGTCAATTTCTGGGAGGCATTGCGCAACTCCCTGAGAAGGGTCAGCACCCCTACCTGTTCATCGTTGAGCAGCTGGTCACCCGCACCGAGCTGTTCCATGATGGTTTCCACATTATTCAGCGCTTCGTACTCAGACTCCAATTCTTCCTGAATTCCGGGCGCTAAATTTACTGCCTGCAGTTCCTGCAACAGGAAACCTTTGTAGTCCTGTTCTTTCAACGCTGCTTGCTGTTGTCCCTTAAGATCTTCAAGATCATCCCGAAGTTTCCGGTAACGCTTTAATTCATCTTTATAATCAGACAGTAATTGTCGGTTATCCGCAATTGCATCGATAACTTTTAACTGGAAATCCTGGTCTGTAAGTTGAAGTGTTTGGTGCTGTGAATGGATATCGATCAGGCGGCGTCCTAACTGGGTCAATATATCCAGGGTTACCGGAACGTCATTGACAAAGGCCCTGGATTTGCCGCTGGGTAATATTTCCCGACGGATGATGGTATGTAGTTCGTAATCCAGGTCTAGCTTCTCAAAAAGAGGCCGGAGTTCAAAATTGCCTACCTGGAAACCTGCTTCGATGATGCATTTACGTTCAGTATCGCGTAAAGAAGACAGGTCTGCGCGCTTACCCAGTACCATTGAAAGACCGTCGAGCAAAATAGATTTCCCCGCTCCAGTTTCACCAGTAATGGTCGTAAAACCTTCTGAAAAACGGACATTCAGGTCATCAATTAAGGCAAAATTCTTTATGGAAAGATGGGTGAGCAATCGTCTGTTATTTTAAGACGATAAAGGTAAATGATAAAGTGATGTAAAAAAAAGCGGCTAATAATTTATTTCATTCCAGGTACCGGAATAAAACGGGGCGACCCTGTTCAGGGTTTCCTTTAATTGAACGATATCCACTTTTGGGCCGTCAGAAAAGATATTTTTAATCTCCTCGGATTTAGCATCAAAGAAGGTCTGTATCAATAAAGCATTCGGTCGGCGGCTGATCATGGTCTCAAACAACCTAAGGGTACCTGCAACCACTTGTTTCCCAGTGGTGTTATTGTCTGCAAGTACATCCAATCCCTTCCTATGGTAGTTATACAGTGCAATCCGGTATTCACGGAAGGTATTAGACATCAGGTTATCTACCAACTGGAACCTGCTCCGGTTCTCGGCGGCTGTCTGTCCCCAACCTGAGGATCCGCTTCCCTGTGCCTGGGTAACGATCTGTTGTGCTCTTTCATAGAATTCGGTTCCTCCCTCCAAAGCAAAGGTGTCGGCGTCCAGGCCAAGCATAATATAGGCATAGTAAGCCACTACTCCGACAAGGTTAGATCCGAATAAATTCTCGTTGTACACTAAGGGTTGAAATTCAATATACTCAAAATTAAAGTCGTTGTCCTTGTAATTAAAGACCGGGCTTTGATAGGAAGTATTGAAAACCGGCCTGGATGATTGTAATTGTATGTTGGCCTTAAAACGGTTGTTTTCATACTCCTCCACGGTGATGAACATCCGGCAATTTACCCTTTCATTTTCCAGGTAGACCTTGTTGGTCCATTTGCTCTTATTGATGAAATCGCTCAGGGAACGCTCTAAGGTGCGGAAGATCTGCTGATTGGTCTGGCTCACTTGTTCAGAATTCACCGTAACCGTGCAGTTCAATTCCTGGGCACTAAGCGGCATTAAACTGCATAGCCCCAACAAAAATACTAGTACTTTAATTCTGGATCCTTTGAATGATTTCATGGAAGATATCTTTGGCCACCTCGGCCTTGCTTTTTAATGCAAACGACTTAATGCCTGAATTCTTGTCCAGGAACGATATTTTATTGGTGTCTCCGCCGAAGCCCGCCCCCTGGTCCCTCAAAGAATTCAGTACGATGGCATCCAGGTTCTTCCTCTCCAGCTTTTCCCGGGCATGGGCCACTTCGTTCTCCGTTTCCAGGGCAAATCCCACCAGGAATTGATGCTGTTTCTTTTCGCCAAGAGATTTCAGGATATCGGGGTTCTTTACCAGCTCAACCTGCATCTGATCCTCTTTTTTCTTGATCTTCTGCTCTGCCTGTTCCTGTGGCCGGTAATCAGCGACCGCCGCTGCACAGATCGCGATATCGCAGTCCTCGAAATAAACATGCGCAGCACGGTACATCTCGGCTGCAGTGGTTACCCGCAGTAATTTAATGGCCGCATTTGCGGGTTCCAAATGCGTTGGACCAGAGACCAGGACTACTTCTGCACCCAGTGCCGAAGCAACATCAGCCAGTTCAAATCCCATCCGCCCACTGGAATGATTGCCGATAAAACGGACCGGGTCTATGGGTTCATAGGTAGGGCCCGCGGTGATCAATACCATCTTTCCAGTAAGTGGCATACGCGCTGTAAAATAGGCCTTGATACGGTCTATAATTTCCTCCGGCTCTGCCATGCGCCCCTCACCGTGAAGTCCGCTGGCGAGTTCTCCCGTACCTGCCGGGATCATTGTATTCCCGAAGGTTTCCAATGCCTTAATAGAAGCTACGGAAGAAGGGTGTTTAAACATATCCAGGTCCATTGCAGGAGCAAAGAATACCGGGCATTTTGCAGATAAGTAGGTAGCGATAAGTAGGTTATCGCAGTTTCCGGAAGCCATCTTGGAAAGGGTGTTGGCCGTGGCCGGTGCAATCAGCATCAGGTCTGCCCACAACCCCAATTCTACGTGGTTGTTCCAATCTACTTCACCATCTTCTTCCCGGATAAAATCGACCAGGGCCGGGTTCTTGGAAAGTGTGGCCATGGTCAGGGGGGTAACGAAAGAAAGGGCACCCTGCGTCAGAATCACTTTGACGTTGGCACCCTCTTTTATCAGTAATCGAACGAGAAATGCGGATTTATAAGCAGCAATACCTCCGGTGACACCCAAAAGTATATTTTTACCGCCCAGCATTTTACTCTGAATCTTTCTCTGTATTCCTGTAGTAAATCTTATCTTCTAACCATTCCTGGATAGCAAGTGCATGTGGCTTAGGAAGTTTTTCGTAGAATTTTGAAACTTCTATCTGCTCCTTGTTCTCAAAAACTTCTTCCAGGCTGTCGCTGTAAGTAGCAAACTCCTCCAGCTTTTCCAGTAGTTCTTTTTTGATCTCTGAATTGATCTGTATAGCTCTTTTAGCCGCTATAGAGATGGCCTCATAAATGTTATCTGTGGGCTGGTCAAACTCGTTACGGTTCACGGTTACCGTAGAAACGGGAGCTTTGGAGTTCTTTAAATCGTTCATATTCATTTTGAGAGATTTTCTTGTTGTTGTACTTGCGCTAATTCGCTATCAATATCTTCAGCCAGACGGTTTGCTTCTTTAGCATAACTGGTTTCTGGGTAATTCTTCATCAGGTTCTGGTATGCCGCCTGTGCAGCGAGCAACCTTTCCTTCTTTTTCTGAAAGGTACTATTCAATGCCAGGTTTGTACTGGCCACTACTTTCAGGTACATGGCTTCTTCCCTGAATACGGATCCGGGGTTATCAGACACAAAGTTTTCAAGCGCCGCGATCGCAGAAATGTTATATTCCAGGATGTACGACTTCCCTAACTTAGTGAATTGCTTGGCAATCTCGAATTCTTTGCGCTCTTTTTTAGTCGTAAGTTCCCTGGCCATGGCGTTTGCCTCTTCCAGGTATTCCGATTCCGGGTAGGTGTTGATAAAAGACTGCAGCTTTACAAGTGCCTTGTCTGTATCTGTCTGATCCAGGGAATAGGCAGGAGACAGTTCATAATAACTTTTCGCTCCCAAAAAGGCTGCTTGTGAAGCCTTATCACTCTTGGGGTATGATTTCAGGAAACGCTCAAATTGATAGCCGGCAAAATTGTAATCCCCGATCTGGTAATAGGAATCAGCCAGGAAGAACATCACCCGTTCCCCTTGCGGTTTTCCAACATACTGGGGTGCGATCTGCGCCAGTAAACGATTGGCCCTTTTAAAATCGCCCTCATCATATAGTTTTTCCGCCATTTCGTATTTGGCTTTTACGTCCTCGTTCTTGAGTACCTTTTGGTAGTCACTACAGGAAAAAAGTAAGCCGGTTACAAAAAATAGGAATAGGATTCGCCTCATGCTAAAAAATATTTTGCAAAATTACGGAATATTGGTGGAATATAAAATTTCTTTATCAAAGAGATGATAAAGCAGGAGACTAATTTAAAGAGCCTGGAGCAACCGTCGGCCGGTTTGGGGAAGATTTAACATCTGCAGGGCTTACAAAGAGTATGCTGCAATAGCTTCACCCCCTCCTTCTCAGGCCTGTATTGTTTTAAAGGTTTTCGTGAATTCCGCGATCTGGGCCGTCAGTTCCCGGGTAGCCTGAACAAGGGGCAGGCGTACCTCCGGGTTACAAAGTCCCTGGGCAGCCATCATAGCCTTGATCCCCGCAGGGTTTCCTTCCTTAAAAATGAGCTCCATCCCCTCTTTCATCGCTTCATGCATGGCAAAAGCCTCATCTTCTGAATGCTCCAGCCCGAGGCGTATCATCCGGCTGAATTCGGACGGCAGTCCTTGCCCGATAACCGAGATCACCCCGACGCCCCCGGAAAGTACAGTTTCCAAAGCCGTGATGTCATCCCCGGATATCACCTTAAAATCAACCGGTTTTTTACCGATGATCTGGTTCACCTGCTCCATATTCCCGGACGCCTCTTTAATGGCCACGATGTTTGGCAGCTCTGCTAGTCTTAGCACAGTTTCGGGCAAGACGTTACTGCCGGTTCTTCCCGGCACATTATAAAGTATTATCGGGATGGGAGAAGCTTCGGCCAGCATCTTGAAATGCCGGTATATACCCTCTTGGGTGGGTTTATTGTAATATGGTGAAACGGAAAGCACGGCATCAAATGACTGCAGGTTGGCAGACTTTAGCTCATCCACCAGTTGCATGGTATTATTACCCCCAACTCCAAGTACCAGGGGAACCCGGCCGGAATTCTGCTCAATGACCGTTTTTATGACCAATTGTTTTTCACTTTTGGCAAGCGTCACTGATTCCCCGGTGGTTCCAAGGACTACCAGGTAATCTACTCCTCCCTCAATACAATGATCAACCACTTGTCTTAAAGCCTCCACGTCTATAGACAGATCGGCTTTAAAAGGTGTAATCAATGCAACTCCTGTTCCGTATAGTGCTTCCATTAATCTAATTCGTTCAGTACTTTTAAATATTTGTGTAATTCTTCTTTAAATACTTTGAAATCCTCCAGGGGAACTTGCAGGATCAGGTCGTTCAGGTTCTTATCCACCTGCGAAAACCCCACGTTGATACGCGCCCTCGACTTTATGGTCATCAGTTGCAACATCAGGTTTTCCTTATCGTAATAATTGACCAGAAGATCGTATTCTCTCCCCAGGAACTCCAATGCATAACTGTTTTCAATCGCGCCTTTCCACCCCAGGTCCTTATCTGAAAATACCGGGGTTGCATAAGGTGAATTCTTATCGTAGAATTCTTTGTACCCGATCACCTTTATGGCATTCGGCTGTAGGTTAAAGTCGGTAACAAATTCAGAGAATCGTTCAGCCTGATCAAATCGATCCAGATCGACGATTACCCCGATGGACTTTATCCCCCTATCCCTGGATACTACTTTAGTGGGACTTTGCAGCGCTGCTTTCAGGTATTTTAAGCCTGATTTGTGTTTAAATTTATCCTTGAGTCCCTTTAAAAACATGTACATTTACATTTCTACAAATGTAAATAATACCCTTCAATTTCGCCGCTAAGATACGTCGTATAATGAGTTTAAAAATACAACATTTTGTTATATTCGTAACAATTGTAGTTTGCCTTTCTTGCAGGCAGGAGCAGCAAACGGTGACATCGATCACGGGAAAAGAACTGCTGATTCATGAAGACCTCCCTGCTTCGGATAGCATAGAAGCCTTTGTAAAACCGTACAGGGAACACCTAAACTCCGTATTGGACAGCGCCTTAGCCTACGCCCCCAGGACAATCACCAGGACAGATGGTGAGCTCAACAGCTCTGAAGGTAACCTGATGGCCGATATCGTCATGCAGGAAACCAACCCTATTGTTATCGCCCGTACAGGTCGTGAAATTGATTTTGTCATGCTCAACCACGGGGGAATTCGTAGCCTGATATCCGAAGGGGATGTTACGGCCAGGACCGCCTATGAGGTCATGCCCTTTGAAAATACCATTGTTATTCTCGGAATGAAAGGGAAAGCGGTGCGCGACCTGGTGGAATACCTGGTCAAGTCCGGGGAACCGCACCCGATCTCGGGACTGCAGGTCCGCATAGGTAAAGACCGTAAACTACGATCTTTCCAGGTACAAGGCATGCCGTTTGATGAAAATAAGATGTATTTCGTAGCTACTTCGGACTACCTGGCAAAAGGAGGAGATTATATGGATTTTTTTAAATCCAGGGACACCTTGATCAATACGGGATATTACCTGAGAAATGCCATGATAGACCATTTTAAAAAGGTAGATACCTTACGTGCGTCAGTGGATGACCGCTATATTCGAATAGACTGATGGAAAGAAGATCATTTTTAAAACACACCGGCGCTACATCGGCCTTTATCGGCCTTGGTGGCCTGGGCCTGTCCGCCTGCTCCGGTTCAGGACCCAAGCATTTGACGATATTGCATACCAATGATGTACACAGCCATATAGATCCATTCCCGGAAGACCACAGTGCATTTCCACGTAAGGGAGGTATTGCCCGGCGGGCTGCCCTGATCGAGGAGATCCGCCGTGAAAATCCGAATACATTACTATTTGACGCCGGCGATATTTTCCAGGGAACACCCTACTTTAACTTCTACGGAGGTGAATTGGAATTTAAGTTAATGAGCATGATGCGGTATGATGCCGCAACCATAGGAAACCATGACTTTGACAATGGCTTAGAAGGCTTCCTTGCTCAACTGCCCCATGCGGGTTTTCCTTTTCTTTCTGCCAATTATGATTTTAAGGATACCATCCTGGACGGCCTGGTTGAACCTTACAAGTTATTCCAGCTCGACGGATTAAAGGTTGGGGTTTTCGGATTGGGAATTATGCTTAAGGGTATAGTCAATGACGCCCTGTATGGTGAAACACGTTACCTGGGTCCTATAGAAATGGCCCAGGAAATGTCTGATATTCTAAAAAAAGAGAAACAATGTCACCTGGTAGTCTGTTTATCCCACCTGGGTTATGAATACGACCGTGGTGAACTGCCCAGTGATCTTGACCTGGCCGCAGCAACCCGGGGGATAGACCTTATTATCGGAGGCCACACCCATACCTTCCTGGACAGGCCCGTAGTGCGGAAGAATAAGGACCAGCAGGATGTACTGGTCAACCAGGCCGGCTGCTACGGCGTAAATATGGGACGCATTGATTTCTATTTTGACAAGACCGGGATCCGTGCAGACGGGGCAACTATTAACATTTAGATCGCACCATTAATAAACCTTCTAATCTTGCAGTAATCAATTGGACCCAGATAAAAGCATATTAAAAGCCGGGATAAAGCGATACCGGGACCATGAAATGAGTGTCCTGGAAGATGCACTTGCCGTTGAAGATCCCCTGGAAATCGGGATTAAAATTCCCGCGAACAATCCTCCTATACCGGCACAGACAGTATCCCTGACCATGCGAACACCGGGCAGCGACCCAGAACTGGCGATTGGTTACTTGTTTACCGAGGGAATCATCCGGAACTGGGACGAAGTGGACAGCATATTAGAATTATCAGGCCTGGTAACCCTTGTACTTCACCCCGATCCCGAACGGGACCTCAGCGTTTTAGAGAGACGTTCTGTCACCAGCAGCAGTTGCGGGGTTTGCGGGAAACTAAGCAAAACGGCCATCCGCAGGCTACCGACCTACCGGGATCACTCCCCTTTTAAAGCCGTTGATGCCGGTATATTACAGCGGCTGCCCGGAATGCTCAGGGCTGCCCAACACACTTTTGAGCATACCGGCGGACTACATGCTGCCGCCCTCTTTGACCGGGAAGGCAAGCTGCAATTACTGCGCGAAGACGTCGGAAGACATAATGCGCTGGATAAACTACTCGGTATGGCACTGAAGTCATCCATGTTGCCGTTGGGCCAACAAGTCTTACTCCTCAGTGGCCGAACCAGTTTTGAACTGGTACAAAAAGCGGCTATGGCCGGGATACAAATGATCGCCTCCGTGGGAGCTCCTTCCAGCATGGCCTTGGAGTTGGCACGGGAATATGACATTAGCTTAGTCGGTTTCTTAAAAGCGGATGGCTTTAACATCTACCACGGGCCAGGCAGGATAAATTTTAAGTAAATTCACGTTATGAAAATCAGGATCAAAGACAACTCGGTTCGATTCCGCCTTACCAAATCTGAAGTGGAACAAATCAGCAGAACCGGGAATATTACCTCCCATACAGAATTTGAGGATTCAAGTTTCAGCTATTCCGTGCAAGTGCATCCGGAGGCTGAAGAGCTTCAAGCCGGATTCCGCGATAACACCATTACATTGTACCTCCCACCTGCCCTGGCCAATGAATGGACGGGAACAGATAACGTAGGTTTAGAGAATACTCTCGTCCAGGATAATGGGAAGTCTTTATTCCTCTTGCTTGAAAAAGACTTTGTCTGTCTCGATGAGCGGGATGAAGATGAGTCTGACAACTATCCCAACCCAAAAGCCGGCAGTATATATGAATGATAAAATTACAGGTAAGTCACCGGAAGAAAGCGGCCCTGAAGAATTTACAGGCCTCAGGACAGGAGGTGAGTCCAGTTCGGCAGCAGGCCTCCCGGC
>JABDLH010000254.1 GCA_013003145.1 Flavobacteriaceae bacterium
CCCTTATCGGGTTCCTGCCAGTGCTTTCCAACGATCCACACGATCCCCTTGGTAATGGTCCACAGTTCCTCCCCGTTCTCAATATCGGTTTGGAAACGTACCAGCTGGGCGTGGATCACATCCATCAGGATACCGTAAATATCATTTTGTCGTTGTGCATAGGCGGCATTCCCAATCCTTACAGGTTTGGATCCTTTATAGCCACTGAGATGATCCAGGGTTTCTTCAGTAAGTATCTTCTCCTTGTTTATCCCATACATGATCTGCAGCTTCTCGTCTTTGTCCGGGATCAGGTCTATAATAAATTTGAGGTAACGCCTGGCAATATTCTTATGACCAAGGTCCGATACTACTTTTACCACCATAGAGGCATCCCTGATCCAGCAAAACCGGTAATCCCAGTTGCGCACTTCTCCTATAGTCTCCGGCAAAGAGGTGGTGGCTGCTGCGAGTACAGCCCCTGAACGATCGTAGCTCAGCATTTTCAGGGTTATCGCACTACGGTTGATCTGCTGTGTATATTGTGTGTATCGGGAAGTACGACTACTCCAGTTTAACCAATACACCTTGGTCCTCTCCATATCCAGGTAGGCCGAATTTACCGTGGATCTGAAGATCTTCTCGTTGTAGGCCATCGAGAAATAGCCGTCTTCGGTCAGTTCTATTTCCCGGCCCTCAACCACAGCATTTTTATTAAAGTTGGTATAGAGGAAGACGGTGTCGAATTTTTCCCCGTAGGTAAGGCTGGCTACAAAATTTCGTTTTACATAGGTTTCGGTCTCCCCGGCAGCATATTCGAGCTTAGGTTCGTACTTCACCCTGAACTTTGGCTTTCCGGATGTGGGGATAAAATAACGCACTATTTCCGGTGGTGCGTGGTAGCCACCACCCTCTTTGTGGTAACGGGGCATAAAATCATGTACCTCGAAACTGTCTTCCCCGTTAGAAAATGTAGTGACCAGTACGGCGGTGCGCTTTAAATATTTCTGGCTGATAGAATAATCATCCGTTACCAGGATTTCAAAACTGCCACCGATCTCTTCGTCCAGCAATTTTGCAAAGACGGAAGAAGAATCAAATTCGGGCAGACAGCACCAATCTATAGAGCCGTACTTAGATACCAGTGCCGCACTCCTGCAATTCCCTATTATTCCATAATCCAGATTGTCCATATCGTTTTAAAATTATCTTTATCGGTGACATTAATTGTTATTACTTCTGATTTTACCGAAATTTAGAGAAATTTCAAAAGGAATCATCGGAAAATAAAGGGCTTTATGGGTAAAACTATCATAATATCAAACAGACTCCCTGTACAGTTAGAAATCAGCAACGGTTCTATCAATGCCATTCCAAGTGTGGGAGGATTGGCTACGGGTATGAAATCTGTGCATTCTGACGGAGACAGTTTATGGATTGGATGGAGTGGACTCGTCGAGGAAGATATCTCTGATGAGCTGGAACCAAAAATTGATGCTGCACTCGCAGAACACGGTTCCTCAAAGGTGCAATTGACCAAGGAAGACATTGATGGTTTCTATTACGGTTTCAGCAACCGTACTATTTGGCCACTCTTCCATTACTTTATGGAGTATACGGAATTTGAATGGGACAGCTGGGAATCCTACCAGACCGTTAACCAGAAGTTTGCCGACGCAATTATTGAAAAAGCAGATCCGGACGATACCATATGGGTTCACGATTACCAATTAATGCTGGTGCCCCAGATGGTCCGGGAGCAATTACCGGATATTTCTATCGGCTTCTTTTTACATATTCCTTTCCCCTCTTACGAGATCTTCCGGACGCTTCCCTGGAGGAAGGAGATCCTTGAAGGCCTGTTAGGATCCGATCTCATCGGCTTTCACACCTATGATTACGAGCGGCACTTTTTAAGTTCTGTTAGGCGACTTTTAGGTTTGGAGGTGAGCTTTAACGACATTTATTACGAAGAGCGGATGGTGGAAGTGGATTCTTTCCCCATGGGGATAGATTATAAGAAATTCAGCGAGACGGCTGCCCAACATTCTCAGCGGAAAGAAGATGAACTTTCCGAATTGCAGAAAAGGCTGAACCTTCATAAGGACCTGAGCCCTGATGCTAAATTCCTGCTTTCCATAGACCGACTGGATTATACCAAGGGGATAGCGAAAAGGCTGAATGCTTTTGAATATTTCCTGAACAAATACCCACAATATAAAGAGAAGGTTCGCCTGATTATACTCGCTGTTCCTTCCCGTTCTAATGTCCCCCAGTACCAATTGCTCAAAAAAGAAGTTGACGAACTGGTGGGCCGTATCAATGGTGAATTTGCCACGGTAAATTGGACCCCAATCTGGTACTTCTATCGTTCTATGCCTTTTGAGAACCTCATCGATCTCTATACTACCTGTGACATCGCCTGGCTGACCCCGATCAGGGACGGGATGAACCTGGTAGCCAAGGAATATATCGCTACGCGTACAGACCAGAGTGGAGTGCTCATCCTAAGCGAGATGGCAGGTTCTGCCAATGAAATGAACGAAGCCCTGCTGATTAACCCCAATAACTTTGAGGAGATCGCAGACACCCTTGATCGTGCCATAAATATGCCTTTGGAGGAGCAGAAGTCAAGGAATGCAGTTTTACAAAAACGATTAGAGCGATACAATGTAGAGAACTGGGCCAAGGACTTTATGGGATCCCTGACCGAACAGGGGCAGAAAGACCCGTCTTATGTCGCCCGGAGGCTATCCGTAGACCTGATGAACATTATCTTATCAGACTTCCAGTCAGCGGAAAGGCGACTCTTATTCCTCGATTATGACGGAACCCTGGCCGGCTTCCACAACGACCCGCAGCAAGCCGGTCCTGACGACGAATTATACGCTCTTCTCGACTCCCTCTATGCCCTAAAGAACACGGATGTTTACCTGGTAAGTGGTCGGGATAAAGAGACCTTTTCCAAGTGGTTCCAGCCCAAAGGATATAACATGATCGTGGAACACGGCGTTTGGATCTCTAAAGAAGGGGAGGATTTTCGATTGCTGGAAAATGTGAAAAAAGATTGGATGTCAAAGATCCGGCCTGTGCTGGAGTCCTTTGTAGACCGGACCCCCGGAAGTTTTATCGAAGAAAAGAATTATTCACTGGCCTGGCACTACCGCAAGACCGACCCGGATTTTGGACAGAAAAGGGCAGCGGAACTCAATACGGTGTTAAGGAGCCTTATTGCCAACGACGACCTCAGCGTTCTGAACGGGAACAAAGTAATGGAAATTAAGAGCAGCAATGTGAATAAAGGAAGGGCAACAATGCGGGTTTATGCGGAAAAAGAATACGATTTTGTATTCGCGATCGGGGACGACTGGACCGATGAATTCATGTTCCAGGAGTTACCGGACTCTGCAGTCACCGTTAAGGTAGGCCGGCAAAAAACCCAGGCCAAGTATTTCCTGGACAGTATTAAAAATGTCAGGGGCTTACTGAGCAGGTTTCAATAAAATAGGAAAGGGCCACAAAAATGGCCCTTTTCCTTATTGAAGTCCAATGTTCCCTTTTCATAAAAATGTTATTATTCGTTATCTTTAACGAATGAGAAAACTAATACTACCCCTACTCCTCCTCATCGGGATACAGAGCTATTCCCAGTCAGAGGCAGACATATACAACATCATCAATAATGTATCGGCAGAGCGCATCGGGAAGGATGTCGCTAAACTGGCTAATTTTGGTACCCGCCATACCCTGAGCGACACGGTTTCGGACAGCAGGGGAATCGGTGCTGCCCGACGCTGGATCAGAAGTGAATTTGAAAGTATCTCTGCCAACTGCCAGGATTGCCTGGAGGTGTTCTACCAGAAAGAGCTTATAGAAAAAGGAACTAATGCCAGGATAGTGAAGGATGTAGAAGTCGTGAATGTCGTGGCGGTTAAACGCGGAAAAAAATATCCTAACCGCTATATCATTATGAGCGGTGATATAGACAGCAGGGTGAGCGATCCTACAGACTACAGCTCGGACTCCCCGGGAGCTAATGATAATGCCAGTGGTATGGCCGGTACAATCGAGGCTGCGAGGGTTCTATCTAAATACGATTTTGACAGCAGTATCATTTTTGTCGGTCTCTCCGGTGAAGAACAAGGATTGTTTGGCGGTAAAAGCCTGGCCGCTTATGCCAAGGAAAAAGGATGGGAGATCATCGGGATCCTTAATAATGATATGATCGGTAATATCACCGGGGTAGACGGCGTGGTAAGCAACAGGGACTTCCGGATATTTTCAGAGCCTGTTCCCCCTACCGAAACCGAGGAAGAACGAAGGGCACGAAGATTTTACGGGGGCGAAGTAGACGGTATCTCCAGGCAACTGGCCCGATACGTACACAAGACCACCCGGCGTTATATGCCGGAGATGAACCCAATGATGATCTACCGCCTGGATCGGTTCGGACGAGGCGGGCATCACAGGCCTTTTAACGATGCAGGCTTTGCAGGTATCCGTATAATGGAGGCCCATGAGAATTATACCCAGCAGCACCAGGATATACGTACAGAAAACGGCATCGCCTATGGGGATGTGCTGGAACATGTAAATTTTGATTATGCAGCCAAGCTTACCGCGGTTAACGCCATCAACCTGGCTTCACTGGCCTGGGCGCCCCCGGCACCGGATACCGTTAAGATTGGGGGAATTGTAGAACCATCGGCCAAACTTGCATGGAGTGCCGTGGAGGGAGCAGAAGGTTATAAGATCTATTGGAGGGACACCACCTCCCCTACCTGGGACCACAACAGGCCGGTAAGTAATGCGACCTCGCATACCCTGGAGGGTATTGTCATTGATAATTACTTCTTCGGTGTGGCTGCAGTGGGTGCAAATGGGTTTGAAAGTATGGTGGTTTTCCCCAACCAGATTATGAGGGACTAAAACAGCTTAAACAGCGTAATTACAGGATGCTACTTCCGTAAAAGGAAACTGCTGAATTCGGTGTTAAGCGCTAAATCAAAATATGATGGAAAAGCTAAGCGTAATCTTCTTCCTATGCCTGCTGGCTATTGGCTGCAAGCAAGAACAAAAAAAGACGGTGATGGCCCAGCAGAGAGAATCTTCTGAGCAGCTTTCTGCATCTACGCGTCACCACGAATGGATCAGCCTGGAAAGGGAAAACGGCTCTGTGCTGAAAGCATTCCTGGTTTACCCTGAACGCGATGATAATGCCGATGCGGTCATTGTGAT
>JABDLH010000257.1 GCA_013003145.1 Flavobacteriaceae bacterium
TATTTATTGTGGCTAGCGTTCTGTGTGTAAACGCTACAGACCTGCAAACCATGGTTATAGGGCGTATTTTGCAGGGTATCGGGCTTTCTGCACCCAGGACCATTAGTATTGCCATGATTCGCGACAGTTACAGCGGTGACCGTATGGCAAGGATCATGTCTTTTGTAACCGTGGTATTTATCCTGGTTCCGGTAATAGCACCTGCTTCCGGGAAACTGATCATGGATATTTATGATTGGAGAGCCATTCTTTATGCCCAGGTGTTCTGCAGTTTATTAGTATGCCTTTGGTTCTGGAGACGACAGGCGGAGACCCTCCTCCCCTCTAACCGCAAACCTTTTAAGGTTAAGCTATTCAGCCAGGGATATAAAGAGCTTATCAAGTACCGGCAGACCATGATGTATACCTTGATTTCCGGGTTTATAACCGGGTCTTTCCTGGTGTACCTCAGTACTTCCCAGCAAATTTTTGAGCGGCAATACGGCCTGCAGGAAAGCTTCCCTTATATTTTTGCCGGTCTTGCCATAACCATAGGCACGGCCACCTTTATGAACGGAAGCCTGGTCATGCGCTTTGGTATGCAAAAACTGATTACCGTTTCCCTCTTTTCTTTTTTTGCTGTTTCCCTTGCTTATGTACTACTCTTTCCATCCGGGAATAATCCCCATCTCGCTGTTTTACTGACCTTCTTTGGGCTACAGTTTTTTGCCATTGGTTTTCTCTTCGGTAACCTGAGAGCTATGGCCATGGAACCCGTTGGGCATATCGCAGGGATTGCAGCGGCACTTACAGGCTTTCTTTCCACACTGATGGCCGTACCTATAAGTACCTTTATAGGACAATTTGTACTCGGCACTGCCCTACCCCTATTTATTGGATTTTCAATTTGCAGCTTTATTTCCATACTGTTACTGGGAGTAGCCAGATCTTCAGATATAAGGGAATGGAGATTAAAATGGGTTCGTACTAAGTCATAAAGAAAGCCGTGACTTGTAGCAGACACGGCTCTCTTAACTAATTCAACAACCAGTTGAAATAAAACTTTTTAAAAATCTTATTATCAGATGTTTAATTTTTCCGATAACTCGGATTTATTAGTGCTGACACCATATACACCCTGGTCTACCTCCATAGCCTTGGTGGCGGATAAATCACCAACATATACGGCATCCATTCCAATATCTTCTATAAGCTGCCGCGTCACTTCACGACTTTTCTCATCCTGGGCGGCATAAGGTACTGCAATCCTGTCTGTGTCCCTGAATGCTCTCTTTTTAAGATGCTCTGCATGGATGGTATTAAATGCTTTCGAGGTGAGAGCGGTGCTGAATTTCATCGCGGTATATTCGGTAGCATTCCTATTACTGTCCCTCACCTCCTGGGCAATCTCCCCATCCCGGTCAGGATAGGGATTAGTGGCATCTATCACTACCTTCTGGCCATATTCCCCGGCAAACACTTCTGCTATCTGGTCTACCTCCTTAAACGGTACAGCGAGCAGGTAGGCGTCTGCTTTGGCTTCAAAGGCTTCTGCTACGCTAACGGCCTTGGCATTCTTGCCCGCATCATGCACGAGCGAATTAAGTTCTTCGGGATGCCTGGAACTGAACAATACTTCATGGCCTGCCTTGGCCCAATGCTTACCCAGGGTTCCTCCTATATTTCCACTTCCTATTATTCCTATTTTCATCATTTATATTTATGCGTTTGCTTGTTCGTAATTTGTTTCTGATCCCCTTGCCGGGTAGTTCTTCTCCAGGATAAAATCCACGGCCTTTAATACCTCGGCTAGTCTTGGCCGGGCAAATGGCATGGTCTGCACGGATCCGGCATAAAGCTTTTGGTCCGGACGCACCAAGAATAACCCGGGTTCAAAGAATTGTTCCGGTTCTTTTTCAGAGATAGCTCCTGATATATACAGCCCCCACTCTTGGGCTTCATCCATACTCAGTCCATATCCCAAAGGAAGGCCCGGAATATCCCATTCTTCTGCTGTCTTTTTGGCAAGTTCCTCGGTATTGGCACTTATCGCAATGATGTGTACCCCCCTGTTTGCAAACTTCTCACGGAGGTGCGCCAGGTCTTCGAGGTAACTTTTACAAACCGGGCAGTGTAGCCCCCTGTAAAAAATAACCAGGGTGAAATTTTCCGGATCCTGAGCGTACAGGTCCCATTCCGTTCCATTGATGAGAGATACTTTTAACTGGGGAACTTTTTCATTAGGTATTAACATGTGTTTCTTTTTTAATTTACGGTTACTTGTTCTGGCTGCAGCTCCTTTTTCAATTGTTTGTAAGCCCTAAGCTGGGGCCTGGTCAGGATATTTGCCATCTCGGCATTCTCCTGTCGTGAAAGCTTTTTCATTAAATTCATTCTTTCTCGAACAGGCCGATCCATCTGGTTTATTTCTTGTCTGCGAATCTGGAATTCCTCCACTTTTTGCCGGAATTTATTTCCTTGCTCAACGGTCATTCCTAATTCTGCCTGGTAGCTACTGGTTAAGGCAATAGCGATCTCCTCTGCTGTCTGATCTTCAGATTGCAAATAAGGATCCTGGGCCTGAACTGCCAACGGGGTCAGAAATAGACTAATCATTAATAAATAGGGAGCTAAATGAAATTTCATGCAGTCTTCGTTTTTAGGGAATATATTTTTTTCACCTGCCCTAGCTTGACCCAATCACCTTTTTTTTTAGTTGCTTAAGTAATCATAGCCATACCGCTGTTTTCCCTATCGATACGATTGTTATATTTGCGCCTAAACTGAAAATTACTATGTGGATCTGGGGATCATTTATTGTGCTGATTATCATCTTTCTTGCGCTAGACCTCGGGGTCTTTAATCGGAAAGATCACGTGATCCGAACTAAGGAGGCCGCTATATGGACATCGGTCTGGGTGAGTGTTGCAATGGGTTTCAGTGGCGTGATTTATTGGCTTTTTAACTCCGGTATGATTGAAAACCCAACCGGGCTCACCCCTGGAA
>JABDLH010000269.1 GCA_013003145.1 Flavobacteriaceae bacterium
ATCCAGGGCGATACGTAAATCCTCATCAGTCTTGATCCCCCCGCCAAAATCAACTTTTAGCGAAGTCCCGGAAGTGATCTTCTCCAAGACTTTGTAATTGACAATATGACTTGCCTTAGCGCCGTCCAGATCTACCAGGTGCAAATGTTTTATCCCGTGGGCCTCAAAGCGTTTTGCCACCTCGAGCGGGTTGCTGTCATATACTTTTTGAGTGTTATAGTCGCCCTGCGAGAGGCGGACACATTGCCCGTCAATTATATCTATGGCCGGAATTATCCTCATAATGCTAAAAAGTTTTTTAAAATAATCTCTCCCTCCACACTGCTTTTTTCCGGGTGAAACTGTAGTCCGTAAAAATTATCCCGTTGCAGGGCCGCACTGTAAGCCAGACCGTAATCTGATGTGGCTATAGTCTGCTCACAGAGGGGAGCATAATAACTATGAACCATGTAGATATAGGCTCCTTCATCGATCCCCTTAAACAGAGGGGATTGCAATTGCTCAATCTTATTCCAACCGATCTGGGGCACTTTCTGCCCTTCTTTAAAGCGTTTTACAGCCACATCAAAGATAGAGAGCCCTTGGGTATTCCCTTCTTCAGAATAAGTGCACATCAGCTGCATTCCCAGGCATATCCCTAACACCGGCTGGGTCAATTCCGGAATCAGTGTATGGAGTTTACTGGCTTTTAACTTCTCCATGGCTCTGGCTGCTGCACCTACTCCCGGGAAGATCACTTTATCGGCCGCTGCTATTTCTTCGGCATCATCACTGAGTACCGCCTGATACCCCAGGCGTTCAAAGGCAAATTTAATACTCCGAATATTCCCGGCACCGTAATCTATAATAACTAACTTCATATATCGCCACCTAGCGGCTTCGTTTAAATTACCTGGTATTGCTTATAAAACTCCTTTAGTACTGGGAAGTACCATTTTTTCCGCATCACGCTTTACCGCCATTTTAATCGCTTTAGCAAAAGCTTTGAAAATAGCTTCTATTTTATGGTGTTCATTGGTCCCTTCGGCCTTAATATTCAGGTTAGCTTTAGCACCATCTGAAAAAGATTTGAAAAAGTGAAGGAACATTTCGGTAGGCATATCCCCTACTTTTTCTCGCTTAAATTCGGCTTCCCATACCAACCAGTTCCTGCCTCCAAAATCTATAGAAACCTGGGCCAGGCAGTCGTCCATTGGAAGACAGAAGCCATAGCGCTCCATCCCAAGTTTATTGCCCAGTGCCTGGTGGAAAACTTCTCCCAGGGCTATGGCAGTATCTTCTATAGTATGGTGTTCGTCTACCTCCAGATCACCTTTTACATCGATAGAAAGATCCATCTGCCCGTGCCGTGCAAGCTGATCCAGCATATGGTCAAAAAACGCCAGCCCTGTACTGATCTTCCCCTGTCCCTGTCCATCCAGGTTTAATTCGATTTTAATATCGGTTTCATTGGTCTTCCTGTGTGTGGAGGCGGTACGGTCTTTCAATTTCAGGAACTCGTAAATGCGTTTCCAGGAATTGGTTTCCAAAGCGATGTACTCTTGCAGGTCGTTTTCGTCTACCGAGATTTCATCAGTCCCCAGGAATGTTTTGTCATTGATGTATATTCCCTTGGCTCCCAGGTTTTTTGCCAGCTCTATATCCGTCAGGCGGTCCCCGATCACGAATGAATTCTGCAGGTCGTAAGGCCCCTCCAGGTAGGCCGTGAGCAGGCCGGTTGCCGGTTTACGCGTAGGTGCATTATCCCTGGGAAAGGTGCGATCTATGCAGAACTCCGTAAAGGTAACCCCCTCGTTGGCAAAAGCTTCTACAATAAAATTCTGTACTGGCCAAAAAGTGTCTTCCGGGAAGGCCTCCGTCCCTAAACCATCCTGGTTGGTGACCATCACCAACTCGAAATCCAGTTCAGCTGCAATTTTTCCGAGATAACGAAACACCTCGGGGTAGAACTGCAGTTTTTCAAAACTGTCGATCTGCTCGTCCGCAGGTTCCTTGATCATGGTACCGTCACGATCTATAAAAAGCACTTTTTTCTGTGGTTGATTCTCCATTACTTCAATGATTTTAAGGCAGTTAACAGTTCTTTATTTTCTTCTGCAGTTCCTATGGTAATCCTCAGCGTATTACTACACAGGGGCTGGGTAGATCTATTCCTTAGAACAAAACCCTTCTTTAGCATCTGGGTATAGCGCAGGTCGGCATCATCAACCCTGATTAAAACAAAATTAGCATCGGATTCATAGATATCACTGACAAAAGGGACATTGACAAGTAAGGGGATTAGTCGTTCTCTTTCGGAAACGATGTTCTTTACCTCTTGTTCTACAGAGGCCGTATCAGCAAGTGCCTCTAAAACCCTTCTCTGGGTCAGGGCATTGATGTTATAAGGAGGCTTGATTTTATTCAGGATTGATATGATTTCCGAAGAAGCATAACATATTCCAAGCCGCAGACCGGCAAGGCCATACGCCTTAGAAAATGTTTGTGTGATGACCAGGTTTTGATAGTTGTCCAATTCGGTTAGCCAACTGCCTTCTCGCGAAAAATCAATATACGCTTCATCGATAATTACCAACCCGTTAAAAGAATTGAGCAGCTGCCTTATAGTATCACCGGAGAATCGATTTCCTGTCGGGTTGTTCGGGGAACAAAAGAATAATAATTTACTGTGTTCATCGGCAGCTTCCAGGATTCCATTTACATCCGGTTCCAGGTTGTCACTGCGCAGTAAAACCTCCCTGTTTTCCACTGCATTGATGTTGGCCAGGACCTGGTACATACCGTAGGTGGGCGGAAGGGTAATTACGTTATCGATTCCCGGTTCGCAGAAAGCCCGGAACAGTAAATCCAGTACTTCATCACTACCATTTCCCAACAACAACTGATTTTCAGAAACCCCTTTCAGGGATGCTAGCTTTTTCTTTACATCCCACTGTTGCGGATCCGGGTACCTGTTCAGCCCGTTGTTAAATGGGTTTTCATTGGCATCGAGAAATATCATTTCTGAACCATCCGAATGGTATTCATCCCTGGCAGAGGCATAGGGTTTCATCTTACGGACATTGTCCCTTACCAGTTTTTCAATATTAAACACTTGAGCCATCCTTAATTTGTTAAAGTGGATTCAGATCGTTTCTTTTGGATCTCTTTCAGCCGAAGAGTGACCGCATTTTTATGTGCTTGCAACCCTTCTGCGGCAGCCATGATTTCTATAGCGTTCCCAATGCTCTGCATTCCCTGGGCCGTGATCTTCTGGAACGTAATGCTTTTAGAAAAACTATCGAGATTTACCCCGCTGTATTGTTTTGCATAGCCGTTGGTCGG
>JABDLH010000299.1 GCA_013003145.1 Flavobacteriaceae bacterium
CCTCTATACCAGGAGGAAAATGTACCTGAGTAAATAACAAAATCTGAATAAGCCGAAATAACCCCTTGTTCCAACCGGAGCAAGGGGTTTTATTTTTCCGAAGGTTCTAAGTTTAAATCGACCGTAACCTTTACCTCGCGGGCGATCTTCCTGAATAATAATCTCGGGACCCTGATATCAAAATCCTCTGGCCTGACGATGAATTCGGTTTGGAGGCTGAATTCATCATCCTCTTGTTGTACAGTAGCCGTGGCACTGATCTCCCGGCTTATTTCACGAATGGTGAGAACTCCATCCAGGGTATACTTATCCTTTTTAATACTGTCCTTGGAATAACCCAATAGGGTACCCCGGAAAGTGGCTTTGGGGTACTTTTCAGATTCCACGTAATTCTCGTTAAAGTGCTCTTCCATCAGTTTCTTCCTGAAGCGGAAATCCCGTAAGAGCAAGACCGCTCCTATATCGCCGGTATCTGTTTTAAAAATACCATTTACGGCAGTGTTAATCGCATTGATATCCTCTAAGGGAGTAGAAGCATTAAAGGTAATTTCACCGGAATTCGTGACATAGGTATCCTGGGCATGCATTTGCAGCATACCGAGAAGTAAACATGCTATGACAATTCTGCTCATCATTCCGGGAATCCCGCATCAACCCAAGCCTGTATAGCATTACGCGCTGAGGTCGGTAATCGTCCGTCAGGCGGCATGGGGTTCGTACTACTGTTAATCCTGCCAAGCAGGTTCCTGCTCTGCACTGCACTTCTCACTTGTTCAAAGGTAGTCAGGGACATAGGCGCGTTATTCGTCGGGGGATTTCCGTGGCAGCTTGTGCAGCTGGACTGAATGATCGGGCGGATATCGGCTGTGTATGTAAAAGTTCCTCCATCCGGGTCATCAGGAGGCATCACCCCATCTGAATTATCACTACTCGAACAAGCAATAGTTATGATTCCCATGAGTAATATCGCTGTCCTGTATAGATATCGTATCATGATCTGAGCATTTTGGAGTTAGAAAATTTTAAACACTTTTTCTGTGTTGCTTTCCAGTCCACTATTAAAGATAGTGAAAAGTACTAGTTCAGTGACAAGATGTATCACTTCTATCTTGGTTGCTTGGATATCGATTTATAAGGATTTGTGCAACTAGTTGAATTCTCGGGATGCTCAATGTTGGATAGAAATATTTCGTAATTTTAATAGTGGTTTTAAAATTAATCGAACGAGGGTAAAGATGTTTATAAAGATGAAAAGATGCTTGTGGTATTGTATGTTGTTGTTTCCTTTTTTCGTGACAGCACAGGATGACCTCCTGGCAGAGATTGATAAAACGGACAGTACCGTAGTCGTAGAAGCCGCCTTTAAAGGATTAAAGATCGTCAACTTTGAGTCGACCAAGATGCTCAGTAAGCGCGAGTTCTATTTTATCGTGGCCCATAGGTTTGGAAGTATTAAAAATGGATTTGACGATTTTTTCGGATTGGATTTTGCCAATACCCGCCTGCATTTCCTTTACGGTATAAGCGATGGGTTGAATGTCTCAGTCGCCCGGAGTTCTTTTAATAAGACCTATGATGCATCTTTAAAGTACCGCCTGCTCAACCAGGGAACAGGCTCCCCTGTGACCGTGGCAGGCTATAGCCAGCTTGCTGTAAATACTCTCTTGGAAGAAGCCTTGATCCTGAGACCTGTCGACTTCGATGACCGCCTCTCATTTACCCAGCAGCTGTTGATCTCCAGGAAGTTCAATGATAAACTCTCCCTGGAATTAATGCCGACTTACTTCAATGAAGGATATACTGCCTACGCACCACAGGAAAATTCCCAATATGCACTTGGTATAGGGGGGCGGTATAAATTAGGGAAACGATGGAGTATCAATATGGATTATGGCTGGCACCTGAACCGGGCAGACGGCTCACCCTTTGTCAACCCGCTTTCTATTGGGGTGGATATAGAGACTGGCGGACATGTCTTCCAGTTACACTTTACCAATGCCCAGCCCACTTTTGAGAGTGGTTTCCTCGGTAATGCCACAGGGGATTGGAGCGAGGGGGATATTTACTTCGGCTTTAACCTGAGCCGTGTCTTCAATTTCTGATTATCCTTCCCATTCGGTATGGAAAATTCCGTCCCGGTCTGTACGTTCATAGGTATGTGACCCAAAATGATCGCGTTGTGCCTGTATGAGGTTAAGCGGTAACCTGGACGATGTAAAGGCATCAAAATAGGTAAGTGAATTGGACAAGCCCGGCAATGGAATTCCGTTTAAAGCTCCATAGCTTACCAGGGTCCTTGCAGCATTTACTGTAGAATGTACTTTATCTGTGAACTGTGGAGACATCAACAAGTTAAGCAGTTCTTTATCTGCAGCGTATGCGCTGGCAATATCTTCGAGCAGACCTGCCCTGATGATACACCCTGCTCGCCATATTTTGGCGATGGTTACCATCTCTAATTCGTACCCGTATTCTTTTGAAGCTTCCGCTAATTGGTGCATACCCTGGGCATAGGTCATGATGAATGCAAAATAAAGTGCGTTTTCGGCCAGCTCTTCCAATGCACCTTCTGTCATGGGCTGAATTTCCGGGCGATCATAGACCTTATCTGCCGCTACACGCTGGTCTTTCAAGGCAGAGATCTCACGCATACTTACAGCAATATCAATGGTAGGGATAGGAATTCCCAGGTCCATCGCATTCTGAGAGGTCCATTTTCCTGTTCCTTTCTGCTTGGCTTTATCGAGGATCTTATCCACCAGCGACCCTTCACCCAGCTCATCCTTCTGGGCAAAGATCTGGGCTGTGATCTCTACGAGGAAGGATTGTAACCTACCCCGGTTCCATTCAGAAAAAGTCTGGTGGAGTTGCTCATTGTTCATACCACCAGCTTTCCTGAGCAGGTCGTAAATTTCTGAAGTCAGCTGCATCATCCCGTATTCAATGCCGTTATGTACCATTTTAACGTAGTTCCCGGCTGACTTAGGCCCCAGGTAGGCTACACAGGGCTCTCCTTCAAATTTGGCGGCTACGGCTTCAAATATGGGTTTTACTTCGCTATACCCCTGTTTAGAACCACCCGGCATAATGCTGGGGCCCCTGCGGGCACCTTTGGCTCCACCCGAAACTCCTGCGCCAAAGAAATTGATCCCTTTATCGCTGAGATATGCCTCGCGCCGGTCCGTATCGGTAAAGAACGAATTTCCTCCGTCGATAATGATATCGCCTTGTTCCAGGTGCGGAAGTAAATTGCCGATTACCGTATCGACGATTTTACCTGCAGGAACCAACAGCATGATCTTTCTTGGAGAAGAAAGCGAACTTACAAAGGTTGACAGGTCTGTGGTAGCGTCTACCTTAGATCGGTCTCCCCCTTCTTCCTGCAAGGCCTGGACCTGCCCAGCGTCCAGGTCGTACCCGAAAGCAGTAAATCCGTTGTCGGCAACGTTCAGGATAAAGTTCCTGCCCATCACTCCTAGTCCTATCAGTCCAAAATCATACGTGTTTTCCTTCATAATGTTCTTGTTTCAATACATTTTTGCCGCTTTGCCCGGGAAGTCTTCCTAAAGAAACCAAAATAACTTTATCTTAGTCTGGCGAATATCAAAAGTAACCAAATTATCTGTTCCTTGCGGCCTTCTTTCCCAATTCAGGAGCATTGGTTTACCATCATATAAAAAAGCATTGCATGAATAAGACTTCCAATCAAATGTTAATCATCTTCGGGGCATCGGGAGATCTGACAGCCAGGAAATTGATCCCGGCCCTGTTCAATCTTTATAAGGATGATCACCTTCCCGATAAGTTCGTGGTACTGGGGGTAAGCCGTAGTGATCTTACGGATGTGTCTTTCCGAAAGAAGGTGGTAGAAGACAGCAGTTACCTGGCGGAAGAGCTGGGAAAGGAAGAGAAGGAGTATGTAAAGAAATTCGCAGATAAGATATTTTACGAGGATCTCGGCAATTCATACGATACCGATTATACCAACCTGGCACACCGTATTTCTGATCTCAACACAAAGTACGGCACGGAGAACAATTATATCTATTATCTCTCTACCCCGCCAAATATCTACGAGGTGGTGGCCAAAAACCTTTGCGAGAAAGGTCTTACCGATGAGGCAGAGGGTTGGAAACGATTTATCGTAGAAAAACCTTTTGGCTATGACCTGGAATCGGCACGATCCCTGAATAATGCCCTGCACAAGTATTTCAAAGAAAACCAGATTTACCGTATAGATCATTACCTGGGTAAAGAAACGGTACAGAACCTGTTGGTGACCCGTTTTGCCAACAGCATATTTGAACCCCTGTGGAACCGTAATTATATTCACCATATAGAGATCACGAATGCAGAAAGTGTGGGAGTTGAAAAACGCGGGGGATATTACGATACTTCCGGGGCGCTGCGCGATATGTTCCAGAATCACTTGTTGCAGATTGTTTCACTGGTTGCCATGGAACCCCCGATAGGGGACCAGGCCGAGGAGATCAGGAATGAGAAGGTTAAAGCATTGAAATCGCTACGGGTGATGAGGGATCACCAGACCATTCATGACCATACGATACGCGGACAGTACCTTTCGGCAGAGATCAATGGCGAAAAGGTGAAAGGATACCGGGAGGAGGAGGGGGTAGACCCTGAATCGACCACGGAGACTTTTGCAGCCATTAAGTTTTACGTCGATAACTGGAGATGGAAAGACGTTCCTTTTTACGTTCGGACGGCCAAAAGGATGCCAACCAAGGTGACAGAGATCGTTATACATTTTAAATCCACCCACCACCAGATCTTCAAAGATTCTGCGGGCATCACCAATAAGGATAACCAGCTGATCATCAGGATACAGCCCGATGAGGGAATCCTGATCAAGTTCGGGGTAAAAGTACCGGGGCAGGGATTCAAGGTAGAGCGAACCAACCTGGATTTCTATTACTCCAGTTTAAACGAGACCAATGTAATGACGGCTTACGAACGATTACTGCTGGATGCCATGCAGGGTGATGCCACCCTGTACGCCCGTGCCGATGAGGTAGAGGCGGCCTGGGAATTCGTAGACCCTATCCTGGACTACTGGAAGAATGGAAAGGACGTGGTCACCTACGGTTATTCTGCAGGGGTATGGGGACCGAAGAATGCAGACGAACTTATAGACGGATTATACATGTGGCGGAATCCCGGTGCGCACCTGGCGGATGACCCCGGGTTCTGTGTAATTAAATAATTAAGAACAATGGAATTAAAGATATACGATTCAAAAGCAAATGTTGCAGCGGCATTCTGTGATTTTTTGCAGGAAGAGCTGAAAAAGAAAAAAATGTACCATATTGCCCTTTCCGGGGGTAGTACTCCGCAGGGAGTATTTGATCTCCTGGCCACGGATAAGTATAAAGACATCGATTGGTCCGGGGTACACCTGTACTGGGGTGATGAACGTTGTGTGCCACCTACGGATGCGGAGAGCAATTACCGGATGACCAAGGAACACCTGCTATCCGGGATCGATATTCCCTCAGGAAATGTGCATCGTATCCGGGGTGAGGATATCCCTTCCCAGGAGGCCTGGAGATACAGCCGTTTCCTCGAGGAGAAAATACCTCAGGCCAACGAGTTGCCGAGATTTGATCTCCTTATGCTCGGCATGGGTGATGACGGGCATACTGCCTCTGTTTTTCCGCACCAGTTGGAACTCTGGGATGCTGACGAGCCCTGCGTAGTGGCCAACCATCCCGAAAGCGGGCAGAACCGTGTCAGCCTCAGCGGAAAGATCATCAACAATGCCGCGATCGTCACATTCCTGGTGACAGGAGCTAATAAGGCAGAAAAAGTAGAAGAGATCTTAGAGAAGAAAGGAGGGTATCAATCATACCCGGCCTACAGGGTACAGCCTGCAGACGGAAAATTGTTCTGGTTCCTGGATAAGGCGGCTGCCTCGGGGATCAGCGCAGATTAAGGCTGACGTTCTCACCTTTGATCAGTGGAAGGTATTCTGTAATATCAAACCCTTTACGTTCAAATTTATTCCCGCGGTCATGGGCCTGTTCTTTGTAGAATTTGCTCCTGGCAAAACGGCGCACGCTGTCTGCATCTTCGATCAACAGTCCCGGGACCCTTATGTTATTGCCTTCGCCATCTTTGGCGACCATGGTGAAGTACGAAGAATTGCAGTGCTTCCTTTTCCCCGTGGTAATATTCTCTGACTCTACTCGCACCCCAACTACCATAGAGGTCTTCCCGGTATAATTGATCGAAGCTTTCAGGGTTACCAACTCGCCCACTTCTATGGGGTTAAGGAAGTTCACCCGGTTCACCGAGGCAGTGACGCAATAACTCTGGGAGTGCTTTGATGCACAGGCAAAAGCGATCTGGTCCATCAGGTTCAGGATATAGCCCCCGTGAACCTTTCCCCCGAAATTAGAATGAGAGGGAAGCATCAGTTCTGTCAGGGAGACCCTGGTTTCTTTAACCGTCTTAAAATCTTTCATGCTTATCTTCTAAAATGCGGTGAACTGTCTAAGGCTACCGAGGTGATAAAATACTTGGTGTCGCCGAGCCAGAAAAAGGTGGCGTAGCGTTCCGTGTACTCCAGTTTTACATATTCTCCCTGGTATTCCCTGAGTTTCTGGATCACATCCTCTTCCTGGTCCAGTACGGAAAAGCTGAAGATCTGTGCACCGGAGATGCCCTGGCTGATCTGCCCTTCCCAGGTCTTGGCGATCACCCCTTTGCGGCTGATCTTGATCAGCTCACCGGAGCGTACCCCCTCACTGTAGGGCACGAAATAGATAAAAGCGTAAATGGCTGCCATCAGGGCAAACAGGATTATCAGGAAAATTCCCAGGGCTTTTTTCATAAGTTTAGTTTACGGACTTCTTGTTCTTCTTCCTCTTCCTGCTCACCGGCACGTTTGAGGAGGTTTTCCGGTAGGGATTTCTTGGCTTTGGCACCCATCCGCTTCAATTTCTCAATGCTGGTTACTATATTTCCACGGCCCTCAACCAGTTTATTCATGGCTCCACGGTATTCCGTACGGGCATCTTCCATTTTTTTACCCACTTTGGTCAGGTCAGAGACAAAGCCCTCGAATTTATCATAGAGGGCACCGGCCTGCCGGGCGATCTCTATGGCATTCCTGCGTTGCTTTTCATTGCTCCACATACTGTCTATGGTTCTCAGGGTGGCCAGCAGTGTAGAAGGTGTAACGATTACGATATTGCGTTCAAATGCTTTATTGTATATGGAAGAATCGCTGTTAATAGCAATAGAAAAAGCAGTTTCTATGGGGACGAATAACAACACGAAATCAGGGCTCTCCATTTCATACAGATCCTCGTATTTTTTGGCCGATAGTTGATCCACGTGCCTGTTCAGGGAGTTGATATGCGCTTTCAGGTATCGTTCCCTGTCCTCTTCCTCGGCATTGACAAAACGCTCGTAGTCAGTCAGGGAAACCTTGGAATCCACCACCATCTTCTTACCGTCGGGCAGGTGGATAATGACATCGGGTAATACCCGCCTGCCATCTTCGTTCTGGAAACTTTGCTGCACGGTATATTCGCGATCCTTTTCCAGGCCGGACTTTTCCAGGACACGCTCCAGGACCAATTCGCCCCAGTTTCCCTGCATCTTGCTGTCTCCTTTCAGGGCTTTGGTCAGGTTTTCGGCTTCCTGGGTAATCTTCAGGTTCTGGCTCTGCAGGTTAAGCAATTGTTCTTTCAGGGCAGAATGTATACTTATATTCTCTTTCTGGCTGTCCTCTACCTTCTTTTCAAAATGAAGGATCTTTTCCTGAAGTGGGCTCAGTATGTTCTTAATATTTTCCTTGTTCTGTTCTGTGAATTTAGAACTTTTTTCGTCCAGGATCTTGTTAGCAAGGTTCTCAAATTCCTTGGTGAATTTCTCCTGCAGCTTGGCGACTTCCTGTTGTTGTTCCTGGTTCTTTCGCTCCAGGTTGACCAGGTCTGACTCGTAACGGGTATTCTGAATGCCCAGTTGTTCTTTCTGGGTCCGTAGTTCCCGGA
>JABDLH010000080.1 GCA_013003145.1 Flavobacteriaceae bacterium
ACGGGCAATGGTAGAGGTTTCTGAAAAATTCAGTTTGCAACCCAGGGTATAAAAAGCGACTTTCTTCTTCAAATTCTGATGCTTTTCCGATTTAAGGACTGCAAATATACCACCTTTGTTCCGAAGGACGAAGGCAGGAAAACCCTTAATCCTTCCTAAATGACAGCAGGGCAGTACTTAAGACTCGTCTTTCCTGTATTTCCGGGTCTGTTCAAAAACAGCCTGCAGTATCCGTGCTTCCATGTCTGAGAACTCCATATTTCTCCTGGCCATCACCACTTTTGCGGTTTCAAAAGCTTTCTGGGTCTGGTAGGTAGTAAAACCGGAGGCACCTCCCCAGCTGAAACTGGGCACAAAGTTCCTTGGGAATCCTGCAGAGAATATATTAGTGCTCACCCCTACTACGGTCCCTGTATTGAACATGGTATCAATAGCTGATTTGCTGTGGTCTCCCATCATCAGACCGCAGAACTGCAAGCCTGTCTGCTGAAAACGCTCTGTATTGTAGTTCCAGAGTTTAACCATGGCATAATTATTCTTAAGGTTAGAGGTATTGGAATCTGCACCTATGTTACACCATTCTCCGAGCACAGAATTACCCAGGTACCCGTCATGTCCCTTACTGGAATAACCGAACAGTACAGAATTGCTGATCTCACCACCTAATTTACAATATGGCCCCGCAGTCGTTGGTCCGTAGATCTTAGCACCCATTTTCACAACACCCTGTTCCCCCAAAGCGAAACCTCCGCGGATATTACAGCCTTCCATGACCTCGGCTTCCTTCCCGATGTAAATAGGTCCTTCTGTAGCGTTCAGTATACTGAATTCTACCTTTGCTCCTTCTTCCAGGAAAATACGCTCAGGGTTGATCAATCCGTTGGTTTTGGAGATCGCTGCGCTTTTACGACCCCGTGTAAGTAGTTCAAAGTCGGCCTCGAGAGCCTTCCCGTTCAGGGAAAAGATATCCCATGTATTCCGTATCCGTATGTATTCCGTACTGTATTCCACGGTTTCCATTCCTGCTATGGAATCAGCATCTAAAACATGGCCGGAACGATACGCGATAAGCTCATCCCCCTGGCGAAGTGCTTGTTGATCACCGAGACCTTCTACGGCTTTAAAAAGCTGCGCATCAGGCAGCACCCCACCATTAACAAAGATGTTGTCTTTCTCCAGCTGCAAGGGAAACTTCTCCGAAAGGTATTCTTCTGTATGGCAAGAGACCGCTGTTTTTAAGCGGTGTTCCCATTTCTCGCGGATGGTCAGTATCCCGATCCGTACATCACATACCGGGCGGGTAAATGTAAATGGAAGTAATGAGCCACGTTCCGGCCCATCGTAAAGAATACAGTTCATGAAGTAATTTTGGGATAAAATTAAAAAAATAACGCCCCCGATGTTCTATCGGAGGCGTACATTCTTTAGGAATCAAAAAGTAATCCCTTATTTCTCTTCAGATTTAGCGTCAGCCTCAGTAGCTTTAGCGTCTTCTTTCTTGAACTTCTTGTACTTGCTCTTGAACTTATCAATTCGTCCAGCGGTATCGATCAGTTTCGACTTACCAGTGTAGAAAGGATGCGATGTTCTTGAGATCTCTAATTTCACCAGAGGATATTCAACACCATCAACCGTCAATGTCTCTTTGGTTTCAGCAGTAGATTTTGTTATAAAAACATCCTCGTTAGACATGTCTTTAAACGCTACTAATCTATAATTTTCTGGGTGTATACCTTTTTTCATCGCAAATCTGCTTTAATCTATCAAAAATTTAAGGCTGCAAATGTAATCTTTTTTTGAGGAAACTACAATCTTTCTTAAAAAAAAGAAGTCAAAAAAAATGTACCTTTAAGCTGTAACAAATGTAAGGGATCAAATACTAACTAACCAACTGATCAAATTAAATATTTATGGAAACCAAACCACCAACCACCGGTAAGTACTCACTGACTTATGGCGCCATCCTGGGTGCCCTGAGCATCATTTTTGCGCTCATGCTTTATTCCATGGACGCGCATACCTCTCGTGAACCTGTAAACCAGATCATTTCTGTAGTGATGTCTGCAACGGTGATCTTCTTCGGCATTTACGGTTACAAGAAAGCCAACGAAGGCTTTTTAACCCTAAGCGAAGCCCTGAAGCTAGGCGCGGGTATCTCACTGGTATCGGCACTTCTCTTTATCGTATACCAGCTTATCCTCACTAATTTCCTTGATCCTGATTTTGCATCCAAGGTTATGGATCTTCAAATGGCAGAACTCATAGAGTCCGGCCAACTTACCGCTGAAGAAGCATCACAACAGAAAGAAATGGGAATGAAGTTCTTCTGGATAGGCTATCCTGTCATCCTGATCATCAGCGTAATTTCCGGCCTTGTCATCGGTTTGATCGCTGGCCTGATTATGAAGAAATCTCGCCCTGCCTATTAAGAAGTAATATTGTACTTTTGGGGAGAAATAGGCGAAAGACATTATGAACATATCGGTAGTTATTCCCTTGCTCAATGAAGAAGAGTCCTTAGAGGAATTACACGATTGGATCGTCCGGGTGATGCACTCCAATCAGTACTCATACGAGATCTTATTTATTGATGACGGAAGTAACGACGGTTCCTGGGATCAGATAGAAACATTGGCCCGGAAGAATCCCTACGTTAAAGGGATTCGCTTTTTAAAGAATTTTGGGAAATCCCAGGCTTTGCATGCAGGCTTCCTTCAGGCAAAGGGCGAGGTAGTTATCACCATGGATGCCGATCTGCAGGATAACCCGGAAGAGATTCCCGGGCTGTACGAGATGATCACTGAGGATTCCTTTGACCTCGTCTCGGGCTGGAAAAAAGTTCGCTACGATTCGGTTTTCGGCAAGAACCTTCCTTCCAAATTATTTAATTGGGCTGCAAGGCGTACCTCGGGAGTCCGCCTGCACGATTTTAATTGCGGACTTAAAGCATTCCGGACAGAAGTGGTCAAGAACATCGAGGTTTCGGGCGAAATGCATCGTTATATCCCCGTACTGGTCAAGAATGCCGGTTACCCCAGGATAGGAGAAAAAGTAGTACAGCACCAGGCCCGCAAATACGGCCGTACAAAATTTGGAATGGAACGATTTATCAATGGATTCCTGGACCTGATCACCATCTGGTTCGTGTC
>JABDLH010000196.1 GCA_013003145.1 Flavobacteriaceae bacterium
TTGGGAGGGGGAGAACAGGCCAGGAGAGTAACCAATAAAAGCAGGAATGCGTCTGACTTCAATCTCATTCACTTGTAATTGCAGAAGTGATACCCGGAAAATCTCCTTTGAATTGCCGGATACCCTCATCCAAAAACGCCACAAACTTACCTACATTTAACTCATATGCGGCAGGTTTGGTCAATAAATTGCCGTTCTGATCGAGGATCACATAAAATGGTTGAGCATTGTTATTAAAGTGTGTTATCTGAAAATCAGCATTTTGTTTTCCTATTGTCTTTTTTAGTTTATTATCATATTCAGAAATGTACCAATCCTCTTCCGGAAGTTGGGTTTTATCATCAACATATAGGGCGGTCACGATAAATTCATTTTTCAGTCGGTTTAACACTTCCGGTTCGGCCCATACCCTGGCTTCCATCTCTCGACAGTTGACACAACCGTGACCTGTAAAATCAATAAAAATCGGTTTATTTAATTCTCTGGCGCACGCCAGCGCCTGCTCAAAGTCAAAATACCCATTCAATCCATGAGGCAACTCCAGAAAATCCGCGTACTTAGGTTCTTCACACCTTGCCTCAACTTCAGATAACGGCGAAGATCCGGATTGCTCCCGGACGATTTCGGTAATGTTGAAATCATGACTTGACATGGGTGGAAGATAGCCTGCCAGCGATTTCAACGGAGCACCAAAAAGGCCCGGAATTAAATAAACCACAAATGAAAAAGTAACAATGGCCATGATCAATCCTCCCACGGAGGTAGTCCTGGTTTCGGAGTCTCCCGGGAGCCGAATCTTGCCTAGCAGATAGAATCCCATGACCGAAAAAATAACGATCCATATGGCTAGGTAAACTTCCCTGTCCAGAATACGCCAATGATACGCCTGGTCCGCAATACTTAGAAACTTAAAGGCAAATGCCAGTTCCAGGAATCCAAGGACCACTTTCACCGAGTTGAGCCAACCACCGGATTTAGGCAAGGAACTAAGCCAACCGGGGAACAAAGCAAATAATGTGAATGGAATAGCAAAGGCCGCTGAGAATGACAGCATTCCCAGGATCGGTTTGCCCACCAGACCCCCTGCCGATTCGACCAAAATACTTCCGACGATAGGTCCGGTGCACGAAAAAGAAACAAGTACCAGGGTGAGTGCCATGAAAAACACCCCGACCAGCCCACCTTTATCGCCCATACGGTCTACCTCATTGATGAACTTACTGGGGATCGTTATTTCAAACAAACCGAAGAAAGAAAGAGCGAAAACGACAAAGACGACAAAAAATATCACATTGGGCAACCATCCTGTTGCGAGATCATTGGCAGTTTCCGGACCCATGAATGGTGCCAGAATCGATCCAATCATGACATATATGACCACGATAGAAAGACCATAAATCAAGCTGTTGCGGACCCTCCCGCTTTTCTTATTGTCCCTACCTGTGAAGAAAGTAACGGTCATAGGGATCATTGGAAATACACAAGGGGTCAGCAGGGCCGCCAGTCCAGCCAGAAAAGCCACAACCATAAAGGACCATAATGAATATGGTGAGTTTACATCCCTTTGAGAAAGCAGACCCTTTTTATTTTCGGCACTCTGTGTAGTTGCTTCAGCCCCGGTTACCTGTTCATTGGTAAAAAGAAAGTCTTCTTCGAAGGGGATGCACTGACCCGTAATATCAGAGCAAACCTGATAGCTATAATAACCAGCTATCCGAAAATCGTTCTTCAGTATCCGGATTTTTTGGGTAAACAATCCTTTCCCTCGAAAATATGTGTAGTCCCCCTCGAAAATAGAATCATATCCTGTTTTGGGATTGACCGGAGTCAAGGGACCGACCAGTTCATAACTATCATCTGGTTCGAATACGAACTCCGTGACCATAGGACCCAAATCCGGATCAAAATCCGAAGAATAAAGGTACCATTCATCATCGATGGTAGCAGCAAATTCAATAGTGACTTCCTGATCAACAGAAGGATTTGATGGGTTGAGCTTGTTCTCCCATTTCGCTGGTTCCAGTATCTGGCCAGTAGTCAGAAAACTCACCAGACACCCAATTAATACAACCCATGCTCTCACCATGCCGGTACTATTTAGACATTTCAGTAAAAAACCTATAAAAATGGGAAATCGTTTCTATACCCCGGTAAAAATTGAAAAGGCCGTAATGCTCATTAGGAGAATGAATTGCATCTGAGTCCAGTCCGAAACCCATAAGGATTGGCTCCACACCCAATTCTTCCATGAAGAGAGCGACAATGGGTATACTTCCACCTTCCCTTGTAGGTATGGGCGTTTTCCCCCATGTTTCTTCAAAAGCCTTGCTTGCCGCGCGATAACCAATGCTCTCGATGGAGATAACCGCAGGAGTACCACCGTGATGAAATTTTACATCTACTTTTACCGACTTGGGGGCGTTCTCCACAAAATAATTTTTGATCATGTTAGCCACTTTCTCACTGTCCTGATGAGGGACCAAACGTGAGGAAATTTTAGCGTAAGCTTTGGACGGTAGAACTGTTTTTGCACCCTCACCGGTGTATCCCCCCCAGATGCCATTCACGTCAAGCGATGGCCGAATGCCTACCCTTTCTATGGTTGAGAATCCTTTTTCGCCTTTTACTTCCTCAATTCCCAGGTCTTTCTTGTACGCTGCCAGATCAAATGGGGCACGGTCCATTTCCTCCCTTGCCTCATCAGACAATTGCTCTACATCATCGTAAAATCCCGGAAGGGTAATGCGGCCATCTTCGTCCTGCATGTCTGCAATTAGTTTTGCCAGGACGTTGATAGGGTTGGCAACTGCGCCTCCATACACACCTGAATGAAGGTCGCGGTTGGGTCCCGTT
>JABDLH010000100.1 GCA_013003145.1 Flavobacteriaceae bacterium
GTCATAATGTGTGTAGTGCCCATTGACCTTTATCACCTGCCCGGCTTTCTTAAATCGGTGTTCGAAAGTTAGATCTGTCGCAAGATTCAGGTTCCGATTGTCTATAGTACTTGTGGTCACCAGGGTAGAGTCCAGGTCACCCGTGGCGTTGAGAGCTTCCATGACCAGGCTGTTACTGATCCTGTCTTCCGGGGTGTAAGAGACGTTACTCGTCAGGTTGATAGTATTTCGACTATCAAAGTCGTAATCGGCGGTCAAATTTGCATTATGGGTCAGCTTATCGGTGGTGCGGTCTAGCTGGGATTCCCATCGAGCAAAAATATCATCTGAGGAATTGATAAAATTGATAGTGCTGGGGACATCGTCAAATTCCTTACGGGGACTGATGCTGTAGTTCGTAAAGAGATTCAGTTTATCATTCTTAAAATAATGACTGCTTCCCAGCTGGTATTTTGGAAAAACTCCCTGTGTAAAAGAGCCCTGAAGGCTTCCCTTGTAACCGGGCGTAACCGCCTTGCTGGTAATAATATTAAGAATAGGCCCTCCTTCAGAGTCGTACCGGGCAGGCGGGTTCTGTATCAATTCCACAGAAGCGATATTGCTTCCTGAGAGTCCTTCGAGCAGATCTCGGACTTCGTTTGGGGATAACTGCACTTTGCGGTCGTTGAGGTATACCGTGGCCTCCTGCCCTCGGATCTGCAGGCTTCCCTGTACATTCACCACGCCGGGAGTATTCCGGATCAGGTCCCAGGTATTTCCCTGGGAAACGATAGTGTTTTCCACGTGGAAAATAAGTCGGTCCGGCCGCTGTTCCAGGGTAGGCTGCCTGGCCGTGACCACTACCTCATCCAGGTTGTCGCCATTACCTTCCAGGATAATCGTCCCGATATTCACATCCTTTTTAATATCCAGGGCGCGCAACTTTGATCCACTGCCAAAGTAGCTGGCCTTTAAAAGGTAAAGATCGGGCAGGACGTTGTCAAGCACAAAACGCCCATCTTCACGGGCAGAAGTGCCCTGTACAATAGAGGAGTCGCTGGCTTTAAGGATAAAGACGTTTGCAAATGCTACTGCTGTACCCTGGCCGTCTTTGACGGTTCCTTTAACTTCATAGGTCTGGGCCTTAAGTCCAAGGGGGAATAGCAGAAGCAACAAAATGGTTGTTCGCATCACAGATTCAGGGATGTCTGTCAAATCTATAAAAATTATCAGGTATATCACTAAGATTATTCACTACAATCGATGATCTCCCTGTTTAAAGCCCGTGATTTTGAGGCTAGATGTGAATTCCTTGAGCGGAAATGAATTATATTTGCCATTCCTGAAAACCAACCTCGTAAAAGTTGGAAATGCTATGAAGAACATTCGTAATTTCTGTATTATCGCCCATATTGATCACGGTAAGAGCACCTTAGCCGACCGGCTGCTGGACTTCACCGGATCAGTAACCGAGCGCGAAAAGAAAGCTCAGCTCCTGGATAGTATGGACCTGGAACGCGAACGTGGTATCACGATCAAGAGCCACGCGATCCAGATGGAATACATGTATAAAGGAGAACAATATATCCTGAATCTTATTGACACCCCCGGGCACGTGGATTTCTCTTACGAAGTGTCGCGCTCTATCGCCGCCTGTGAAGGGGCATTACTGGTAGTTGATGCAGCCCAGAGTATACAGGCCCAGACCATATCAAACCTATACCTTGCCCTGGAGAACGACCTGGAGATCATTCCCGTACTGAACAAGGTAGACCTTCCGAGTGCCAACCCGGAGGAGGTAACTGATGATATCGTGGATCTGTTGGGATGTGACCCGGAGGAAGTGATCCCTGCCAGTGCCAAAACAGGCCTGGGAATAGAGGAGATTCTTGCCGCCATCATTGAAAGGGTGCCCGCTCCCAAAGGTAATGTGGATGAATCCCTGCAAGCACTGGTGTTTGACTCGGTTTACAATCCATTTAGAGGAGTAGAGACCTATTTCCGGGTTATTAATGGTGAGATCAAGAAAGGACAAAAGATCAAATTTGTCGCTACTGATAAGAAATACGATGCTGATGAGGTGGGAACCCTGAAGCTTACACAGATCCCTAAAACTTCCATTAAAGCAGGGGATGTGGGCTACCTGATCACCGGTATTAAAGACGCGCGTGAAGTTAAGGTGGGTGACACCATTACCGATGCCGTTAACCCAACGAAGAATCCCATCGGGGGATTCGAGGATGTAAAGCCCATGGTATTTGCGGGGATTTACCCGGTAGATACTGAAGATTTTGAAGAACTGCGTTCTTCCATGGAAAAATTACAGCTAAACGACGCCTCCCTGGTATTTACCCCGGAGAGTAGTGCTGCACTGGGCTTCGGTTTTCGTTGCGGATTCCTGGGAATGCTGCATATGGAGATCGTACAGGAGCGATTAGAGCGGGAATTTGATATGACGGTGATCACTACGGTGCCCAACGTTAGTTATTTTGCATACAGCACTAAGAATCCGGAAGAGCCAATTATCGTAAATAACCCTTCAGACCTGCCCGACCCTTCTACCGTGGCACGTGTAGAAGAGCCGTATATCAAAGCCACCATCATCACCAAGTCCGATTTTGTCGGGAATGTGATGTCGCTTTGTATCGATAAGCGAGGGCAGATCACCAACCAGACCTACCTTACTACGGATAGGGTGGAACTCACCTTTGATATGCCCTTGGCAGAGATCGTTTTTGATTTTTACGATCGTCTTAAAACCGTTTCTAAAGGCTATGCCTCTTTTGACTATACTCCTATCGGGATGCGTACCTCTAAACTGGTGCGGGTAGACATCCTTCTTAATGCTCAACCTGTTGATGCCCTGTCGGCACTGGTGCATTTTGACAATGCCTATGATATCGGGAAGCGGATGGTAGAAAAGCTGAAAGAGCTGATCCCGAGACAGCAATTTGATATTCCTATCCAGGCTGCCATCGGGGCAAAGATCATCTCCAGGGAAACGATCAAGGCGCTGAGGAAAGATGTTACCGCCAAATGTTACGGAGGGGATATCTCGCGTAAAAGGAAGCTGCTGGAAAAACAGAAAAAAGGTAAAAAACGAATGAGACAGGTAGGGAACGTGGAAATTCCACAGCAGGCTTTTATGGCTGTTCTAAAGCTGAACGATTAGTACCTTTTAAATCATACCTTAAAGGCCGGGCGCTGCAGATCAGTTCCCGGTCTTTTCTTTTTCTTTGGTTTCAGAGGTCTTTTCTATTTGCAACTTCCTCCCTAGGTATACCAGTTTGTACTCAGTCGTAATATCGGTGAATTCTTTGCTGTAAGACGGTATGATATTTAATTCCCCGTCCGGTGATTTCAGGAATATGGGGATGATATCATCATCGGCCTTGGTCATCTCTATCAGGCCTTCATAGTGTTCCTGGTCGTTGATTTCGATCTCGTGGATATAAGGGAACTTCCGGGTGGTCTCCATCAATTTGATAAAGTCGTCCGTATGTGAGAACAGCCCTTCTCTCGGGTTATTCTCCGGGTCTTTCATTTCATCGGCATTGACCAGGCGGAAAGACCCGTTCTCTCCAAACTGGTCCCTGAACTTATCTATGGCGTAATCGTTGATCTCGGAATTGCCCGTCAGTGCCATCAGGTAGCCCATGTCGTTCAGCTCAATATTATCGGTCAGGGTATCCG
>JABDLH010000101.1 GCA_013003145.1 Flavobacteriaceae bacterium
GAAATCACCCTTGTTCTCAGTACATTACCTAATGAACGCAACCAGGCCAACAACCGGCGTACGGTAGTCCTGGAAGTGGTTGATGAAAGAACAGAAATTGCCCTGGTTTCAGAGCTGATGCATCCTGATCTCGGGGCCCTTGTAAAAGTAATTGAGAGCAATGAACAACGGTCTGTCACTATTTTAAAGCCAGATGCAGACCCCCAGCTCCTGGAAGAAAAAGACCTGTTAATCCTGTACCAGCCAACAGCCAGGTTCCGCGGTTTATACGAATGGATGCGGAACAAAAAACCTAACCGCATGACTATTACCGGCCCCGTTACTGACTGGTATTTCCTGAATAATGCGCAGGATAATTTTCAGAAGGAAGTTTTTGATGAGACCGAGAATGCCGTCCCTGTATTGAATGCTGGGTTTGATAAGTTTGATATCAGTGATTTTGAAATAGGTAATTACCCTCCGCTCGATGTAAACCTGGGTGATATCCTGATTACCAAACCTCATGAAGTGCTGCTGGGCCAGAAAATACGAGGTATTGATATAGAGGAGCCCCTGTTGGCGGTGATCACCAATGAGCAGGAACGTGAAGCGGTACTCTTTGGGGAGCATATCTGGAAATGGCGAATGCAGGATTTCCGGAACAATAATTCTTTTGAAAATTTTGATCAGTTCATCAACAAAGTACTGAGATACCTTACCGATAATGCTTCCAGGGAAAGACTCACCTTGGATTACAAAAACCTCTTTGAAGGCAATTCTCGCGCTAAAATTCGGGCTTCTTTTTTTGATGAAGCTTATATTTTTGATAGCGGGGCAGATTTGCTTCTGAGGATTAATGAGATCGGGATGGATGAAAGTACTGAAATGCCCTTGCTGCTAAAAGGAGCTTTTTATGAAGCTGACCTGAGTAACCTGGAGGCGGGAGAATATGAATTTTCCGTTACCGTTAAGGGTGAGCCATATAGCAAATCGGGCCGCTTTACCATCATGGAATATGCTATAGAAGACCAATTGATCTCTACAAATTATAACAAGCTGGGGCGCCTAAGCGAAAGGAGCGGTGGTGCCATGTTCTTTCCTGCCCAGACCGATAGTCTTTTAAGGCTCTTACAGCGCAATCCCGGCTTTAGTCCTGTACTTAAAAGCGAACAAAATGTCGTATCTTTGATAGAATTCGCCTGGCTACTGGCAATCCTTGCTGCGAGCCTGGCATCCGAATGGTTTATTCGGAAATACAACGGTCTAATATAAAATCAAAACAATCAATGGACAGACTTCCAAAAATTGCGTTACCCGCAGTATTCATTATTATTTTACTTATTATTCTTATTTCTAAATCGGCTGTTACCATCGGCTCCGGTGAGGCAGGTGTTCTCTATAAAACCTTCGGAGGAGGTGTGGTTACCGATGAGGCCCCTTTGGGCGAGGGTTTCCATATTGTAGCTCCTTGGAACAGGGTGTTTATTTACGAAGTAAGGCGCCAGGAATTATTTGAGAAAATGAAGGTTCTATCCTCGAATGGACTTGACATTCAACTGGATGCATCTGCATGGTTTAAGCCAGAGTACAATGAACTCGGTAAATTACACCAGGAGATAGGCGATGGCTACGTACAGCGTATATTATTACCTACCATCCGTTCTGCTGCCAGGAGTGTAGTGGGAAGGTATACCCCGGAGCAGCTTTACAGCAGCAAACGTGATGCTATACAAAAGGAGATATTTGAAGAGACCAAGAAGATCATAGACAACCAGCATATTGTCCTGGATGAGATCCTGGTCAGGGATGTAACCCTTCCGCCGACTATTAAAGATGCGATCGAGCGTAAATTAAGACAGGAGCAGGAATCCCTGGAATATGAATTCCGCCTGGAAAAAGCAGATAAAGAAGCCCAGAGACAACGGATACAAGCACAAGGTAAGGCTGATGCCAATAAGATTCTTAGTGCATCCCTGAATGATAAGATCTTACAGGACAAGGGGATAGAGGCTACGCTGAAATTAGCAGAATCACCGAATTCTAAGGTTGTAATCGTTGGTTCAAGCAAAGATGGGCTGCCTTTAATTCTCGGAAATAATTAAGATATAATTTTTATCCAATAAAAATATGTTTTAATTTTACCAGCCTAATGAGAAATCAGAACACACATCATCATTTCTATACTTGCCCTCAAGCGAGCTAGAAGTGTATTGTTGTACATCAAAATAATTCTAACCCGTTTGAGCAATCAAGCGGGTTTTTTTATTTGGTATTGGGAAAAAAATTAACAGGATTAAGAAAACATGGACAAAATAAGAATTGCTATACAGAAGAGCGGAAGGCTCAATGAAGACTCACTCTCCATCCTAAAGGACAGCGGAATTTCTATTGATAATGGTAAGGACCAGTTAAAGGCCTCATCCCCAAATTTTCCAATGGAAGTTTTTTACCTCAGGAACGGTGATATTCCACAGTATCTCCGCGATGGTGTAGTTGATATTGCCATTATCGGGGAAAATGTACTGGTAGAAAAAGGGAATGATATCGAGGTTGCTGAAAAACTGGGTTTCTCCAAATGCAGGGTGTCCATGGCCGTGCCTAAAGGGCAATCTTATAAGAACATGGCAGACCTGTCCGGGAAACGTATCGCGACTTCTTATCCCAATACCGTAAATTCATTCCTGGAGCAAAACGGGATACAGGCAGACCTGCATATTATAACCGGCTCTGTGGAAATCGCACCGAATATCGGCTTGGCAGATGCCATCGTAGATATCGTATCCAGCGGTAGTACCTTGTTTAAAAATAATCTGAAAGAAGTAGAAGTATTACTAAAGAGCGAAGCGGTACTTGCGGTTTCGCCCGGTATTAAGCCTGAAACCAGGGAAATCCTTGAACAATTACGTTTCAGGATCAGGTCAGTACTCAAGGCACAGCAGTCTAAGTACGTGTTGATGAATGCCCCTAACGATAGGCTGGACAGGATACTGGAATTATTGCCGGGCATGCGTAGCCCTACGGTACTCCCATTGGCAGAAGAGGGTTGGAGTTCTGTGCATACTGTGATCAACAAAGACACCTTCTGGGAAGTTATTGATGAACTGAAACGGGCTGGGGCAGAAGGTATCCTGGTATGCCCGATAGAAAAAATGGTGTTATGAAAGTAATCAGGGAACCAAAGAAGGAAAGCTGGAATGAATTACTGTCCAGGCCGACCCAGAAATTTGAAGCGGTGGAAGGTGTTGTCAGGGAGGTCTTCACAGAAGTAAAACGGCAGGGAGACCAGGCGGTTTTAAGGTACACGGAGCAATTTGACGGGCTGCGCCCGGATGAGATTAAAGTATCACGGGAAGTTATAGCTTCAAAAGCTGCAGAAGTTCCTGAGGACTTAAAGCAGGCTATAGAACTGGCTAAATCCAATATTCACAAGTTCCACAATGCACAGCGCACTGAGCGAGTTGCAGTAGAAACCAGTCCCGGGGTACAATGCTGGCAGGAGAAACGACCTATTGAAAAAGTTGGTCTTTATATACCTGGTGGCAGTGCGCCACTTTTTTCTACAGTTCTCATGCTGGCCATACCGGCCCGGATTGCAGGTTGTAAGGAGATCATTATCTGTACTCCCCCGACCAGGGACGGCGAGGTAGATCCCGCTATCTGCTACGCGGCACACAGCTGCGGAATAGACCAGATATATAAAGTAGGTGGCATACAAGCTATAGCGGCAATGACCTTTGGGACAGAGAGCATCCCGGCGGTATACAAGATATTCGGCCCGGGAAATCAGTATGTAACGGTCGCCAAGCAATGGGCAACACGTTATGGAATCGCCATAGATATGCCCGCCGGCCCGAGTGAATTGATGGTGGCAGCGGATGATAGTGCAGATCCCGCCTTCGTGGCTTCGGACCTACTCAGCCAGGCAGAGCACGGACCGGACAGCCAGGTGGTACTCCTGTCTACATCTGAGGATCTGCTGCAAAAAGTGGGAAAACAGATTGAGGAGCAATTGTCCGTTCTTCCGAGGAAGTCCATTGCTGAAAAGGCGATGGAAAATAGCAAATTCATTTATGTATCCTCCGTGGAAAGAGTAATGGAACTGATCAATGCCTATGGCCCGGAACACTTAATTGTCTGTATGGAAGCCGAAGACTTCATCGTGAGCCATATCGCCAATGCGGGATCGGTTTTTCTTGGGAATTATACTCCTGAAAGTGCAGGAGATTACGCATCAGGGACTAACCATACCTTACCGACCAACGGCTATGCAAAACAATACAGCGGGGTAAATCTCGATAGTTTTTCTAAAAGCATTACGTTCCAGAAGATCACGGCCCAGGGAATGCAGGGCATTGGAAACGCTATAGAAATCATGGCTGCCGCAGAAGGGTTGCA
>JABDLH010000147.1 GCA_013003145.1 Flavobacteriaceae bacterium
CCGGCTTTTGACGGCTATATTGCCGGAAATTATGAGGGTGAACAGATCAGGGGTAATTTCATAAAAGAGGAATTAGATCGGTCCCAGGCATTTGTCGCCGAATACGGGGATCAACCGCGGTTCCAGGTACAAGAAGCTCCTGCCTTTGATGTTAACGGCACTTGGGAGGCGAGCTTTGGGAATGATTCTACAGACCTGTACCCCGCCAAAGGGATTTTTACCCAGGAGGACTCTAAGGTAACCGGCACCTTCAGGACCACTACGGGAGACTACAGGTACCTGGAAGGGGTAGTGCGTGGAGACAGTCTTTTACTCTCTACATTTGACGGTGCACACGCATTCCTTTTTGCCGCAGAGTACCGCGATTCTGTATTAGAAGGCAAGTTCTACTCCGGGAATCATTTCCAGGAAGCATTCACAGCCAGGCGGAATGCCCAATTTGAATTGGAGGACGAGGAAAGTATCACCTATTTAAAGGATGGCTATGATAAAGTAAGCTTTGCCTTCCCTAATAGTTCCGGAGACATAGTTTCTTTAGAGGATGATCAATTCAGGGATAAGGTAGTCATCGTGCAATTGATGGGCAGTTGGTGCCCGAACTGCCTGGATGAAACCAAGTTCCTGGTAAATTACCTGGCAAACAACCCCACAGAAGACCTGGAAGTGGTAGCCCTTGCCTTTGAGTACGCAAAGACAGAGGAGAAAGCTTTTAACAGTATTGAAAGGTTAGAGGAAAGAGTGGGTATTACATACCCTGTTTTATTGGCCCAATACGGGACCGACAGTAAATCCAAAGCACAGGAGAAATTACCCATGCTCAACCATGTCTGGTCTTACCCTACCACTATTTTTATCGATAAAAAGGGCGAGGTGAGAAAGATCCACACCGGTTTTAACGGCCCCGCCACGGGCGAAAAGTATAAGGAATTTAAAACGGAATTTGATTCGTTCGTTCGCGAATTACAGGCAGAATAGAATCAGATAATGGTCGATTTTCCCAAACCGATGTTTTCCTTGTTCATGGTGAGGTGATCATCGGCATCTACTATATTATTAGCGATATATTCCCCAACGTGATCTGTACCGTATTTACCCTTGGCATTCAGGTCCGGGGTTACAATATTCTGCTTCATCGATTTGTAGACCGCATTGACAATAGCCTGTGTTTCTTCCCTGAGCCCAAAATGTTCCATCATCATCGCTGCGGATAGGATAGAGGCGATAGGGTTAGCGATATTCTTCCCCTTGGCTTGTGGGTAAGACCCGTGAATGGGTTCAAACATGGCATGCTTTTCCCCTACGGATGAAGAAGGGAGTAAGCCTATAGAACCTCCGATAGCACTTCCGGCATCAGATAAAATGTCCCCGAACAGATTCTCGGTCAGGATCACATCAAACATACCGGGATTCAGGATCAGTTGCATGGCTGCGTTATCGATATACATGAAGTCCAGCTCAATTTCAGGGTAACTTTCACCAATTCTTTTCACCACCCGGCGCCATAACCTTGAAGTCTCCAGGACATTGGCTTTATCGACCATGGTGACCTTGTTACGCCTCCTTTTGGCTGCCTTAAAAGCCAGGTGGGCTATCCTGCTGATCTCCTTTTCAGAATATTCGCAAAGATCTGAAGCTACTGTTCCGGTTTCGTTCAGTTTCTTTTCACCAAAATAGATACCCCCCGTCAACTCACGATAGATCACGAAATCTGCCGTTTTGATGATGTGCTTCTTCAGCGGTGATTTCTCCAGGATAGTAGGGAAAGCTTTAACCGGCCTGATATTTCCAAACAGGCCTAAGGCTTGCCGTAATTGTAACAGGCCTTGTTCTGGCCTGACCTTGGCATCCGGGTCATTATCGTACTTGGGATCCCCGATGGCTCCAAACAGGATGGCATCAGAATCTCTACAGATTTTAAGCGTTTCCTCCGGTAAAGGATTTCCTCCCTTCTCCATGGCAATAGCCCCCACGGGTGCCTGGGTATAACTAAAACTATGACCAAATGCTTCCTCTATTGCCTGCAGGCATTTTACTGCCTGTGCTGTTACCTCGGGTCCAATCCCGTCTCCGGGTAACAATGCTATATTCAACTTCATTTAAGCTAAGCTTTCTAATTTAACCTTGCAGCCATCTATGATCTGGTGGATATCCTCATCCACGATTTCTTTTTTACGATCGGCATATTGCAGGAACTCCTCGTAGACCTCATCCAATTGTATCTTGGTCAATTCGTAGCCTACCTTTTTGGCCCTCCAGGCCAAAGCCGCCCTTCCGCTTCGAGCGGTAAGCACTATAGAGGATTCAGTGACCCCTACTTCCGCCGGATCGATAATTTCGTATGTTTCTCGTTTTTTGATCACCCCGTCCTGGTGTATTCCGGAACTGTGAGCAAAGGCGTTAGAACCTACGATCGCTTTATTGGGCTGTACCGGCATTCCCATTTTTGAAGATACCATCTGGCTGGTCTCGAACAGCATTTCACTTTTAATGCCGGTATCCAGGTTGAGGTAAGGGTGTTGCCTCATAATCATTACCACTTCCTCTAAGGAGGTATTTCCAGCTCTTTCACCAATGCCGTTAATGGTACATTCTATCTGCCGTGCGCCATTGATGACCCCTGCAATGGAATTTGCGGTCGCAAGTCCGAGGTCGTTATGGCAATGGCAAGACAATATGGCCTTTTCTATCCCTTTAACGTTTTCTTTCAGGTACTTCATCTTTGCCCCGTATTCTTCGGGAAGACAATAGCCTGTAGTATCCGGGATATTAAGAACGGTGGCCCCTGCCTTAATGGCCGCTTCACAGATCCGGGCCAGGAATTCATTATCTGTACGTCCTGCATCTTCAGCATAGAATTCTACATCCTCCACAAATGTTTTTGCATAGGCTACGGCCTCGTAAGCCCGTTCCAGGATCTTATCTTGAGTAGAATTGAACTTGTATTTAATATGGGATTCCGATGTTCCGATACCCGTGTGAATCCTGGGTCTTACCGCGCCCTGCAGCGCTTCTGCCGCAACCTCGATATCTTTCCTGACCGCACGGGTCAGTCCACAGACCGTGGCATTTTTTACCAGCTTTGCAATCTCGTTTACCGATTGGAAATCACCCGGGCTGGAGACTGGGAAACCTGCCTCGATGACATCTACCCCCAGTTGATCCAGCTGCCTGGCAATCACCAGTTTTTGCTTGGTGTCTAACTTGCATCCCGGCACCTGTTCACCATCCCTTAACGTAGTATCAAAAATTTGTACCTTATCTTTACTCATGATAATTTCCTAATTTTAAAGACGAAGTTATAATTAGCTTAAAGAAACAGTGAGTCGGGGAATTGTCATTTACAATGCTTAGATACTTTGAGGTTTATTTAAAATGCTGATAATCAATTAATTAAATAGTATATTTTACGATGACAAATGCCCCAAAAGATGCATTGTTCATATTGGTCAAATCCCTTTCTAAATCCGAAAAAAGACAATTTAAACTCTATGTAGGCAGACTGGGGGTAAATACTGATGCCAAATTCCTGGCACTTTTTAATCTCCTGGATAAGATGAGATCCTATGATGAACAGGCTATTCTGGAGAGTGGAATTGTAAAGAAGTCACAACTATCTAACCTCAAAGCTCACCTCTATAAGCAAATTTTGGTCAGTCTGCGCCTGAACCCCGTCAACCAGAACATCCGGGTGCAGATCAGGGAACAACTGGATTTTGCAACCATACTCTACCAGAAAGGGCTCTATAAACAGAGTTTAAAAATCCTGGATAAGGTGAAAGCCGTTGCTATTGAGAACGAGGAGAAGAATATCGCTTACGAGATCGTAGAATTGGAAAAGGTCATAGAGACCCAGTACATCACCAGGAGCATCCCGGACCGGGCAGATGAACTTGCCATGCAGGCTAAGGAATTGTCTGCGCACAATGTTATGACCAGCAAGCTGTCTAACCTCTCTTTACAGCTCTACGGTATGATGTTGAAAGTGGGCTACGTGAGAAGTGATGATGATTACCAGCGCGTTAAGAAATACTTTGATTCCCATTTACCCGAATACAAATTGGAAGACCTGGGTTTCAGGGAAAAACTATGGTTGTACAAGGCGCATCTCTGGTACAGTTTCCTGGTACAGGATTTCCTGTCCTGTTATAAGTATTCCAGCAAATGGGTTGACCTGTTTGACGAGCATAAGGAGATGACCTTCCTTCATCCGGTGTTTTACCTGAAGGGTAACCATTACTTAATGGAATCACTCTTCTATGTAAAGTACAGTTCACAGTTCAGGCTGGTACTGGAAAAGCTGGAGGCGATGACGCAATCATCTGATTTTCCCCAGAACGATAACATACGTTCCCTGTCTTTCCTCTATATCAACCTCAATAAACTCAACCTTCATTTTATGGAAGGTACTTTTGAAGAGGGCCTGAAGTGGGTTAAGCCTATAGAAGCGGGAATCGCTGAACACAGGGAGCGTATTGATGAGCACCATGTCATGATCTTCTACTATAAGATTGCGTGTTTATATTTTGGAATCGGAAAGAATAAGGAGTGTATTAACTATCTTAAAAAGATCATCAATAACAAGAATTTAAAGATGCGCGAGGACCTTATGTGCTTTGCCAGGGTGCTCAGCCTGGTCGCCCATTACGAGGCAGGTATGGACTACCACCTGGAAGTACAGTTAAAAAGCACCTATAAGTTTTTGCTTAAAATGAACGACTTGCATGCCGTGCAGAAAGAGATGATCAAATTCCTGAGGGGGCTAGGGGATATATACCCCCACGACCTGAAGAACGAGTTTCGGAAATTGCATGCAGAATTGAAGAAATACGAAAATCATCCCTACGAAAAGCGGGCTTTCCTGTACCTGGATATCATCTCCTGGCTGGAAAGCCACCTGGAAAATAAAGCGGTTGGGGAGATTATCAAGGAAAAGGCGAGCAGCCTTATTCGCTGACAGGGGTCATGGGCTTAAATTCGAGCAGAAGACTTGTGGCAAATTTGTCAAAACCGCTGGTTTTGGCCATCTCGCGGATTTTTGCGGGTGCAAAGTCGCCGCTGAAGTAAAGTATGGAACCGGTATTCATGTCACTGGTGTAGACCACGACTTCCTTGACACTTCTGCCATTTTCGCGTATGGAAACCACATTCTTCCCCTGGGGATCATTTCTCCTGTAAATTTCGATAAAAGAACCGTCCTCAAGATTATCTACCCAATCATTGATCTCATTTTTTTCTACCTCACCCGGGAGCGGAAGTTTCATATAACGGATATCCTGGGCATTACCGATAAATTCGCGCATTTCCGGCGAAGCGGTCCTAAGGAAAGACAGCATGACCTCGGGTACGCGGACGGCCATGACCTCGGGATCGTTCTTGTGCGATTTGTAGAATGAATCTATGCCGCGGGAGCCGGAGCATCCCACTGCCAATACTGCGATAAAAGCTAGGAAAAGACGGTTCATAAAGTGAGCGTATTAGGCTGGTTTTAAATAAAGATAATCATTTACAGGCATGCATCCCACAGGACGTCCCGGGGAGGAGGTGCAAGGATGTCAATGCTTTCATTACGCACGGGGTGGGTAAAAGATAATTTATGGGCATGGAGGTGGATACTGGCATCGGGGTTGCTGCGGTCAAAGCCGTATTTCAAATCTCCTTTAATTGGGCAACCTATTGCCGACAGCTGCGCACGTATCTGGTGATGCCTTCCTGTTTCCAGGGTGATTTCGAGCAGGTAGTAATTGTTCAGTTGTTTCAATAACTTATAATGCAGAATAGCCTTTTTGCTATTGGGCCTCTCATCATTGTAAGCATAGGATTTGTTTTGTTTATGATTCCTGATCATCCAGTGGGTCAAGGTGTCATGCGGTTTTGGAGGAGCATTTTTGACCAGGGCCCAGTAGGTTTTTTCCGTTTCTTTTTCGGCGAAAAGCTTGTTCATCCGGGGCAGTGCTTTAGAGGTCTTTGCGAAAACCACAACACCAGATGTAGGCCTGTCCAGGCGGTGGGTTACCCCCAGGTATACGTTTCCGGGTTTATCGTACTTGGTTTTAATATAAAGTTTAACCACTTCGCTCAGGGGCATATCCCCGGTCTTATCGCCCTGCACGATATCGCCGGCTTGTTTGTTGATGGCGATCAGGTGATTGTCTTCAAAAAGAACTGCTAAGTTAGAGGGGGTAGAAGCCATAGAATGCAGATGGACTAATATTGTTCATCTTCGTTTGGGAAATCCTGGTTTTTTACATCAGAGACGTACCTGGAGATGGCGTCCCCCATTTCTTCGTACAAGTTCATATATCGACGTAAGAAGCGCGGATTAAATTCGTGTGTCATTCCCAGCAGGTCGTGGATCACCAGTACCTGCCCATCGGCATAAGGCCCGCCACCAATACCAATGGTAGGTATGGACAATTGCTCGGACACTCTTTTCGTAAGTTCGGCCGGGATTTTTTCGAGTACAATGGCAAAACAACCCAGTTTTTCCAGCATTTTGGCATCTTCGATCAATTTTTCCGCTTCATCTTCTTCTTTCGCCCTGACCGAGTAAGTACCAAATTTGTATATAGACTGTGGGGTAAGGCCCAGGTGTCCCATTACGGGAATCCCCGCATTCAGGATGCGTTTTACAGACTCTTTGATCTCGCAACCGCCTTCTAACTTAACGGCATGGGCCCCGCTCTCCTTCATGATCCTGATGGCAGACCGCAATGCCTCTTTCGGGTCACTCTGGTAACTCCCAAAAGGGATATCTACTACAACCAGTGCGCGGTTGACAGCCCTGATCACGGAGGTGGCGTGGTAGATCATCTGGTCTAAGGTGATCGGCAAGGTGGTCTCATGCCCGGCCATGACATTACTGGCAGAATCGCCAACCAGGATAACATCTACTTTGGCAGCATCTACGATCTTGGCCATAGAATAGTCGTACGAAGTCAGCATGGAGATCTTTTCTCCTTTCTGCTTCATATCGACCAAGGATTTTACAGTGACACGTTTGTATTCGGATTTTGCGGTGGACATAGGCTGTATTTTAGCGGGATTAAAGGTAAGGAGATTTATTGTAAACCCCTATCAGATGAGAGAGGGCTTAATAGAAATCTGAGGCTAATTACCTATCTTTCTGAACCAAATACTTCTATATGCGTTTGCTGTTTATTACGATGAGCTGTCTGCTGTTCTCCAACGGACTTATAAGCCAGTCTACACCGGATGATCCTAAGACTGTGGTTGAGGATTTTTTTAAGGCTTTTCACGCCAGGGATACCAGCGGTATGGGCCAGCTTATGGCAGCGGGAATGCAGTTGCAGACCATGAAACCTACAGACACTTCAGAGTTCATACTCGTAGATCAGTCCCGTAAAAAATTTCTTTCAGGCATGCAACAACTGCCGGATACCCTTCAGATCGAAGAGCGGATCAAAAGTTATGAGGTGATAATGGATGGACCCATTGCCCAAGTCTGGACCCCCTACGAATTCTATGTTAACGGTCGTTTTTCCCATTGTGGGGTAAATGCTTTTCAACTGGGCAAGGTGAGGGGTAAATGGCAGATACTGTACCTGGTGGATACCCGGAGGAAAACGGATTGCCCGTAAGGATCAGCAATCGCTTAAGAAAACTCCGACCGCAAGCCCGCCTTCAGAGGTTTCCTTATACTTGGAACTCATATCCTTTGCAGTTTCCCACATGGTATTGACCACCTTATCCAACGGAACTTTAGTGTTCTTTGGATCGGCATCCAGCGCTAATTCTGCAGCAT
>JABDLH010000173.1 GCA_013003145.1 Flavobacteriaceae bacterium
TATATCGCCAGGGAGTTCCACGGGGTTTGGGGGGATTTTGATGTGAAGATCACCATTGACAAGGATTATACCATTGGAGGCACCGGGTATTTACAAAACCCTGATGAAATAGGTCATGGCTACCAAATGCCCGAAACCAAAGTGAAAAAGGTGAAAGGAAAAACCCTTACCTGGCACTTTAAGGCACCCCAAGTTCATGATTTTATGTGGGCAGCAGATCCAGATTATATTCACGATACCTATCGGATGGAAGACGGGCCAGTATTGCACTTCTTTTATAAAGACAAGGCTGAAATCCAGGAGAACTGGAAAAACCTTCAGCCAAAAACTGCAGAGGCCATGAAGTTCTTCAATGAAAATATCGGTCCTTACCCATACGAGCAATATTCAGTGGTACAAGGCGGGGATGGCGGAATGGAATACGCTATGAGCACTCTGATAACCGGAGAACGAAAATTTGAAAGCCTTGTAGGGGTCACGGTACACGAATTGGCGCATTCATGGTTTCAGCACCTTTTAGCTACCAATGAAGCAAAGCACGAATGGATGGATGAGGGATTTACCTCTTTTATTTCCAGTCTCTGCATGAACACCGTAATGAATCAACAAAAGCCTAACCCGTTTCAGGGTTCTTACGAGGGCTATTACAGCCTGGTGCAGTCAGGGAAAGAACAGCCGCAGAGCACCCATGCCGACCGTTTTGAAGTTAATGCGGCCTATGGGCGTTCAGCCTATAGCAAGGGAGCTGTGTTTCTGGCTCAACTTGGATATATCATAGGGCAGGATAAGTTGATGGCTACTTTGAAAAAATATTATGCCGATTTTAAATTTAAACACCCTACCCCAAACGACATCAAGCGGACTGCGGAGAAAATATCCGGAATGGAGCTCGACTGGTATCTAACAGACTGGACTCAAACTACCAATACGATTGATTACGCGGTGAAAGCAGTAAATGAAGCTGGTGCCAGTACAGAGGTGGTCCTCGAGCGCATAGGCCTTATGCCCATGCCACTGGATATTCTTGTAGTTTACAATGAGGGAAGTCAGGAAACCTTTTACATTCCCTTGCGGATGATGAGAGGGGAAAAAGAGAATCCTTACGGGCAGGTAACAAGAACTGTTTTGGAAGATTGGCCCTGGGCCTATCCCGAATATCGTTTCGAGCTCAGCAAACCTGTTTCCAGTATTAAAGCAGTGGTTATTGATCCTTCACAGCTGATGGCGGATATCGGGTTCAGTAATAATCTCTGGCTGGCCGAACAGCAGTAGAACAAATCAGAACCACGGACTTTCTTTGTAAAGGTCGTTACGGGCTGCTTTTTCCCTGTTTTTAATCAGAATGTGTTCGCTGTCGAGTGTTCTGTTGCGGTAACCGAGTAGGTGAAAGAAGGCCTTGCTGTAATAACGGGCTACTCTGAGATCCACGATCAATTGAGATTTGGATTTGTCTTTCCAGGATACCCCGGGCAGTTTTGCTAGTAAATGATCTGCCTTTACTTTCCTCAGAACGGCCGAAAGGCTCAGCACCCATTTTGGAATATGCCTGATCATAAAAAACCCTTCTGCACCCTGCTTCTGATAGAGAGGCATAAAAAGAATGCCTTTTTTGGAACTGACAACATGTTTGCCGTTATGCTTTGCGAGGAAGGTTCCCTTTTTAACCGACTCAAAGCTTTCAAAGCCAGGTTCCATGGTAAAATTGTCCCCGGGTTCAATACCGTGCCGCTCTGTGATCTCATAGAAATTCCGGTTATGGGCAGCTGATTGCCTCAACTCTTTTACATAGTAGTTGAAATTTGGAATAGCATCCGCAGATAAAGCACCTGAATACGCAAGGCACAGCCAGAAAAATGCAATACTGTTGACTTTTGCCTCTTCGGTGGCATGCTGCCCAGATTCGAACCCAATAGAGACATAGCCGTATTCATTGATGTAATTCAATACCGGGCCTTCCAGGTATTCCTCTATCCCCAGGATGATGGGCACGGGAAACTGACGGGCGAACTTCCGGTTAATCATCGCGTCATTAATAGTTATAAACGGGAGTGTTTTACTTGAAGTAGTGTGAAAGTCGATAAAATAAATAGGCTCCTGATGGGCTGTGAGCAGATCTCTGATTACCTTAAGAATTTCAAGTCGTTCCCGGTCTTCTGAGGTGACTTTTTCTTGGGTGCCTTCTTCCATTCCCTGGATTTCATCCTTTAACCATATGCGGTTGAGGTCTCTCTCCAGAAATCGCTTTTTCGCCAGTAAAGCGGGGATGTTACCCGCTATGCCATAAATGTTACCCTTAATGGGATATGCTCTTGTGTTGAGTTCGTCAAAGACGTGCTCAAGGGCCTGTATTCCCGATGGTTCATTTCCGTGTACTCCTCCAAAAAAGACGAGAACAGGGCCGGATTCCTTGCCTTTGATGTGGCCCAGGATCCTTTTCATACGCGTATCGTGAGGGGTTATAATTTCAGTCATCAATTAGAGGTCGTTGCTGGTATTGATTCCTACCAGTTTCTTTTCTTTAACCACTGGCAGGCAGTGAATATTGTTTTCTTCCATCATTTGCTTAGCCTTGCTTAAAGATACGTCCTCCGTCACCGTGATCAGGTCGGTTTTCATAATATCTTTCAGGCTTTCGGGGCGCTCTTCCGGATGATTCTGATAGTGCTCCACATCTACCCAACTCAGTAAACCTGCAAGATTAAGGTCATTATCAAGTATAGGTGAATGATGGATATTATTCCACAACATCATTTTCAAGACCAGTTCCGGGCTGTCTATATCCTGAGCGGTTATCGTCCTGGTATTCATAATATCGCCTACCCGAATTTCGGTGTCGGGGATCTTGTACTCGTCACCCCTGGGTAATTGCCAGGCGTCTACCGCATATCGTTTCTGCTGCCTTTCATACATGGTGGCAACCAGAATTTTAAGGGCTTCTGAAGTCTTGTTTTCCTTCAGTAGTTTGCGGTAGGCGTTGATCATCCATCGGGATCCGGTTTGGGACTTAATTCTCCTTTCTATTATTGAAAGGTAGTGCTCGGCATCCCTGGGTTCAATATTCATACTGTACAACCCCCTGAAGGCCATTGGAAGTAAATGGTCGAGAAGCAGATCCTTGCTGCTGATAAGCTTCCCTTCCCAGTAGAATTGCGAGCTCATCCCGTATCTGGCAGCACTGAAAAAATTGCTCTTGACGTCTTTAAAGTCCATTTTGGTATGGATGTTATCCAGCGACTTTGGTCTGCCATGCATGAGGCCTACCCAAAACATCATGTTGGCAATTTCATCTTCCGTTGTGGGGCCTGAAGGCATATATCTGTTTTCAATTCTAACATGAGGTTTACCATCGGTTATGCCGTAACAGAGTCGGTTCCAGCGGTAAGTAGTGCCGTTGTGCAGGGATAAAGCCTTAAGTTTTGGTATTTCTCCCTGATGGAACTGAGTTAAACTGTCGCTGTTAAAAGCAGTAGTTACCAGGCTCCTGAAATTAACGACAGCATTTTTGTAAAAATCGGCTATGGTTCCGGTTACCCAGTCCTGTCCGAAACTCACACGTGATTCTTTCTCATTGAGAATAAAAGTACTTCTACGGGTGTCAACACTTTGTGTAAAAAGGGCGATCCGGGTCTCTTCCCAAAGTTCTTTCCCAAGCAGCAATGGAGAATTGGCACAAATTGATAAGACAGGGCCTGCTATGGCTTGTGCCCAGTTATAGAACTCTGCAAAATGCTCCGGATCGATTTGCAGGTGAGCCTGAAAACTGGTATTGCATCCTTCGTACAGTATAGTGTCATGATGGAGATTTACCTCGTCAACCCCTTTAATGTGCAATTCGATATCATCCTTGCGAATCTCCTGTATTGCCTCATTGAGAATCTTATAGCGGTCAACCGGAGTCATAGAATCCAATTGAAGGTATTTGTGTGAAATAGTTGGTAATATCCCTGTAAGGATGATCCTGGACTTGTGTTTAGCAGCAGCGTCCTTGGCCACTGCCATCAGGGTATTGAGTTGTTTGTGAAGGTCCGAAAAGCAGCTACCCTCTAGTTTAAGGGGGTCCAGGTTGAGTTCCAGATTGTACTTATTGAGTTCAGAGGTAAAGTGTTCGTCATCAATATCTTCAAGAATTTCAGTCCCAAGGCTGGAGGGATCCCAGGATTCATCCACCAGGCAGAATTCCTGTTCTGCTCCAATATGAATGGGCTTGGCTGAAAAAAGGCCCTTGTTTAACATCAATTCAAGGGTCTCGATGTCTTTCAGGAGATGATCGATATACTCCTTTTTGTCTTCGTGGTTATTAATCTTCCGGACTATTTTTTCTCCCATAATTACTCAATTGTTCATATACTTTATGCAGGACCACAAGATACCGCCTTAGTTGTGGTGAAAATATGACAATTATCATTCCTGTCGCGCAAGCTTATTCTTGCTATTTTTGCCTTCTGATGAAGTTTACATTTCCCAAAGAAGAAAAATTA
>JABDLH010000200.1 GCA_013003145.1 Flavobacteriaceae bacterium
GAAACCCTGCAGTTTGAAAAAATAGAGTTTAAGATAGACAGCCGGAATATGCAATCGCGCCGGGCAGTTGAAAAGATCGGGGGTGTACAGGAAGCAGAACTCAGGAGCCATACCCTAATGACCGATGGGTACCGCCGTAACACCGTTATTTATGGAATCCTTAGGAAAGAATGGTCTGATATTAAACATACTGTATTCAAAGAACTGACCCTTGATTAGATTAATGGCTGATCAAAAAAGACCCTCCTTCTTTTTCGAGTTTACTTAACTTTATTCAAGTAAACTAAACACTATTATCACTATATCATAATCTTATGGAGGGACTAAATAATTACATACAATATATTGCATTAGGTGTAGAATCTATAGGTATCCTCGTCATCGTCCTGGGTATTCTCTTTTATTTGTTCCGCTTCCTCATAAAAATAAATTCAGCTAACCCGGTAAACTACGCTTCATTGAGGCAGTCTTTGGGAAAATCCATTTTACTTGGTCTTGAGATTCTGGTTGCCGCAGATATAATCTCTACCGTATCGGCCGAACCCAGCCTACGGTCCGTCGCTATACTGGGACTGATCGTTCTGATAAGAACCTTTCTCAGCTGGTCTCTGGAGGTCGAATTGGAAGGCCGGTTTCCCTGGCAGAAAAAACCGGGAAGCGAGGGAAAGCTTTAAGTGCCAGATTCCATAAAACTGTTGTATCTTAAGATAACAAACGACAACCGGTAATTTTTAAATTATTGATATCCTATGAGGGGCAAACCCCCTAGGTGCGACTGGCAGTCTTTGATTTTCTATAATAAACACCTGCCATGGCGAAAAAGACATTCGGTACTTTTGCCGGGGTATTCGCCCCAACCACCCTTACCATCCTTGGAGTCATCATGTATATCCGGCAACCCTGGGTGGTGGGTAACGCAGGCATCATCGGGGCCCTGTCTATTGTTCTGCTGTCTGTCGCCATCACTGTGACAACGGCGCTCAGCCTGTCCTCCATCACCACTAATGTCCGTATCGGTGCCGGGGGAGCATTTAGCCTCATATCACAATCCCTGGGACTGGAGATCGGCGGATCTATCGGCATCCCTTTCTATTTTGCGCAAGCCATCGCGGTGGCCATGTATATATTCGGGTTCCGGGAAGGGATACAGACCTTACTCCCAGGTATCAGTCCCCTGCTCCTGGACATCAGCATCTTTGCCCTGGTAATGACCATCGCCTTTATCAGTACAAGTTTTGCATTCAAGATACAGTATGTGATCCTCGGCATCATTGCCCTATCCCTGGTTTCCATATATGGCTCCCTCTTTGTGCAGGAGCTGAACTATGAGCTTCAGTGGTTCGGGGAATACCCGGGATCCCCGGAGAACAATATGGGCGGTTCCTCGTTCTGGACCGTGTTTGCGGTATTCTTCCCGGCTGTGACAGGTGTTATGGCAGGGGCCAATATGAGCGGGGACCTGGCCAACCCCAGGAAGAGTATTCCCTATGGCACCCTGAGCTCGGTGGTGATCACTACCATAATATATCTAAGCCTGGTCTTTGTAGCAGCCCTGATCGCCAGCCCGGAAGAACTGGCATCAGACTATAATATCTTTATCGAAAAAGCACTTTGGGGACCGATCGTCCTTGCCGGACTTTTGGGGGCTACCCTTTCTTCGGCCCTGGGCTCCTTTGTAGGGGCCCCGAGGATTCTGCTTGCCCTGGGGGAAAAACAAATCCTTCCTAAAAGTAAGACCCTGGCAAAAACCTCCGCAAAAGGAGAGCCGGTCAACGCTATGTTGGTTACAGCTGTCATTGTTCTTTTCGGCATTTCCCTGCGAAACCTGAATACCATTGCTCCGCTCTTGACCATGTTCTTTATGATCACTTATGCCATGGTGAATATCGTTGCCCTGGTAGAACAGACCCTGGGCCTCCCCAGTTACAGGCCCACTTTGAAGATCCCACTGATCATTCCGGCCCTGGGCGCATTTGGTTCTATAGCGATCATGTTCATCATCAACGTACTGGCAGCGCTTTTCGCACTGATCTTTATCGTCATGTTCTATTTCTACCTGGTTAAAAAGAATATCAGGTCAGAGGCCGGGGATTCTCGCAGTGGTCTGTTTACCGCCCTTGCAGCCTGGGCTACTGAAAAGACCAACAGCATTAGCCCAAAAAAGGAGGTGCGCTCCTGGAAACCCGACTTGCTTATCCCGATGACCATGCCAAAAGAGATCCGGAGTTCTTTTAAACTGATCCGATCTATAGTCTATCCAAAAGGCTCTGTCAAGATATTAGCCTTCCGCAATGTTGACCCTACCGAACAGCGAAGACTTGAAAATTTCCTTTACAACGCAATCCAAAAGTTCAAGGAGGCCGATATCACTGTTTCCTCTACCTTTATAGACAACGTGGATTTTAATACTACACTGAATGTGAGCATGCAATCCCTGAATGCTGCATTTTTTAAACCCAATATCGTTTTTGTCAGCGTAGATAATGAAAATCCGCAACTGGCTTATTACAATAGGCTGATCCAGGATGCGAAAAAAAATGGATTTGGAACTATCATCTATGTACCCTTTTCAACAGCCAGCCTCGCCATTGAAAAGCATATTACACTCTGGATGACCAACATTCCCCGGAATTGGAAGGAGTCGTTCAACATCCGGGAAAACAACCTGTCTACCCTGATTTCCCTTTTGCTGCGTAAGAACTGGAAAGGCCATATAGATGTTAAGATCCTGAACAATGACCCGGAACTGCGTTTTTCAGCGACGGATCTGGACGACCTGATGACCATGGTCCGATTCCCCAAGTCGACCACCTTTGAACTTAAACAAGGACACCTCCTGGACCAGGTGAAAAGTGAAAAAAGCACTGATGTCAATGTCATCAGT
>JABDLH010000204.1 GCA_013003145.1 Flavobacteriaceae bacterium
GGTCTACTCCCAGGTTCAGGTGTTCCCTGACCGCTAATTTAGCATCTTCCACCCCATTAATGACCCGGTATTCCAGGTTTGCCAGTTCCTGCTGTGAAGGATTCAATCCATAAATCTGTCCTCCTGCTGCCGCCAGGATTGGGCCCGAAGCAAAGATACGAGGACCTTCTACACTACCTTCTTCAATTGCATCCCGCAGGGCCACGTCCAGGTAAAGCCCGGAGTTTCCCATATCTTTTATACTGGTAAAGCCTGCCTCCAGGTAAGTGCGGGCTCTTCTGGCGCCTCTTAATGCACGCAGGGCGTCGCTTTGCAGGGTTAAGGTGGCCATACTGTGTTCCGCAAAATCATCAGTGGGTTCCTGGGAGAATAGTACGTGGGTGTGAGCGTCTATAAGTCCGGGCAGTACGGTATGATCACTGAGGTCTATAATCGCTGCCCCGGGAGGAATCATGTTCATATCCCCGATTCCCCCTATCCTATTCCCCTTAACATGGATCACCTTATTTTTTAATAATACATTCTGCTCACTGTCATAGACCAGGCCTGCTTTAATAAATAATTCATCGACCTGGGAATAACTATGAGAGGATAGGAGTAACAAAAGTCCGAAAAAGACAAAGTAGATTTTACTCATGTTAAAGATTTAGGATTAATCCCTGCAAGATAGAAATTATAAAGGGGAAGAATTTAAATGGATTATGACTAAGACCACTGTATATATGATAGGGTCAACATACATTTATCCTTAGAACAAATGTTTTGAAAAATGGGAATAATGAGAAGAAACATGTCGTCTACAGACCGGGTCATCAGGATGATCATCACGGGAATTTTAGCTTCCCTGTACTTTACAGAGGTCATCTCCGGATTAACAGGAATTTGGACCATGGCGTTGGCAGTGGTATTCGCATGGAGCAGCCTAACGGGATCCTGCCCGTTTTACTTAGCGACGGGAATCAGCACATTCAGACTTAGAACGGTCTTTAAAAAGTAATATTGACAAAAGGAATTATCGGACTTGTATAAACGCTTTCGTCCTCTTTGTACAATAGGTTGTACTTGGCACCAAGGGAGATTTTAGGTGTAATATTCAGTCCTGCTCCCACGAAAAGTGCTGTATCCCAATAGCTGTCCTTGATATCCCCGCTGATCTCTTCGGTTGTAGTAGAGACATTTAGTTGTGTCAACTCTAACAAAGTCATCAGTCTTTTGGCGGGATTGTACTGAAAGATCAGGTTGCCCCCTATGGTGGTAGTCTTCTGTAAATCCTTGATGGAAGTATAACTCCCCTGTATACCCGCTCCTAAACTGACTTTATCACTCAGCAGGTAGATGAGGTTGGGAGATAGGCTGATATTGGTCCCTCCTACGAAACTCAGTCCAAATCCACATCCGAATTTCAATCTTGGTTCTAACTGGGTGCTATCAACCACCTGGACAGTGGTGACCTGTGCATGGGCTTTTTGGCTTATATTGATCAGCCCGAATAACATTACAATACAAAGAAATAACTTTTTCATTATCAGGAAATTTGCAGGAACAGGTGTTCACCTTTCAAGATAAGATTTTTTTCAACGTATTTAACATTTCGTTAAGAAAAACAAGGTGTGCGAACGTACCTAGTTTAATATGCATGGCATAAATCCTGTGTTACTGTATATCCAACCCGGCTATCTGCTCTTTGTATTTCGATGGCAGGAGGAGGGTTTTTACGAGCCCATCTAACCTAAACTTCCTGGATAACTTATACAGTGGGACTGCCGGGATGAGGAGAGAGGTTTTCCTGAACTTCAAAAGTTCTATCACTTCCGATGGCGACACCAACACCTGGGCTTCGATCAGTAATCGGTATCGTAACGGCCCCAGTTGTCTTTTATATTGCCGGTAAAGATCTTGTGTAAAAGATGATCTTTCAAGGTTATTCTGAAGATGAGCTTGGCGTTCCGGCAGCCATTGTTTGTATTCCCCGGGAAGATCTTCAAGGCCCATACCATTGCCCACCCTATAAAATACCTGGAAAACCTCTTCCTTTTCCGCCGGGCTTAATTTCCTTTCCAGCAATTCGTAGGATGCTATAGAGTAATGGATCAGCATATACAGCACATCCCGGTATGCCCAGGCAGGAATTTTATAGCCGCGTGAGGATTCCAGGTTCTCGTGGATCTTGGCCATTGTGGCAATGGCTTTTTGCGCCTCTCCCAGGGGAGCAAAAACGATCCTTTTGGCGTAGTTAACGGTTGAAAATAATCTCCCTATCGGATCAGATGGCAGTTTCCCGGTATAGTACAGCCAGTCCACCGCCTTGTTTAGAGCAAACTCGGCCGCACCCCCTGCAAATATGAAGAGGATTGTGTCACTTTTACCCCAGATCTCACGGACAATGCTATCTTTTTGGACAAAGTACTGCATGGTATTACTAAGATACTGAATGTGTGCTTAAAGAAATTCTTGGACTTTGACAAAATAAGCTCCTGCTCATTGCGACAGGAATATATTGCTTTTAGGCAATGAATGCTGCCGAATATCCATTAATTGATCAGCAACTAATATGGGAATTAAACTATAAGCATAATGACAGATAAAATAAAAATAGACGTGGTTTCAGACGTGGTATGTCCATGGTGTATCATTGGATACAAACGCCTGGAAAAAGCAATTTCCGAACTGGGCATAGAGGATAAAATTGAGTTAGAATGGCAGCCTTTTGAACTTAATCCACTTATGCCGGAAGAAGGTGAAAATGTCCGGGAACATATCGCGAACAAATACGGCGCCAGCCCGGAAGATCAAAAACAGTCGCAGGAGCGCCTTTCGCAATTCGGGGAAGAACTGGGATTTAACTTTGATTATTTCGAAGACATGAAAATTGTGAACACCAGGGATGCACATGTACTCCTGGATTATGCCAACGAACAAGGCAAGCAGACCGAACTGAACATGCGTCTGATCGAATCCTATTTCAGTGAACGTAAGGATGTTTCGGATCGGGAGGTTCTTGAAAAAGCTTTAAAGGAAGTGGGCTTAAATGCCGACGAGGCAATGAAGCGCTTAGATGAGGATGACGCACGTTACAAAGTTGCGTCCCAGGAGAACTACTGGCAGAGCCTGGGGGTATCTTCGGTTCCAACC
>JABDLH010000295.1 GCA_013003145.1 Flavobacteriaceae bacterium
ATCTGGAATAGCACAGAAGGCTCTACACTCCATTCGCCTTTCCCAAAAACGTGACCGACAGAAACCAGCCAACGTCTCAGGTTGTCAAATTCGATCGCTGTATAGAGATCACGCCCGGTTCCGAACAGGTTGAGAATAGCCCCGTGCGCATAAAAATCCATATAACTATAAGACATTCCCAGGTCCACATTAAAATAACCCACACTGTTTTGCCCGCCGCTAATTACCGGGTCCGGGATCACGGAACGGAATTCACTCTCATCCAGGCTGCTCTGCAAGAATCCTGCACTCAGGCCGAAGGATAATTGATTCAGAATACGTATATCCCCTCCAAACCTGAGATGGTGTGCATAGGTAAGTTTCATCCCGGTCTGGGAGTGGTAGCCATTGGCATCATTAAACAGCATCGCCCCTATCCCACTATTACTTTCCCCTATCCGGGTATGGGCATTCAGTGTTTGGAGACTGGGCGCCTCATCTACATTGAACCATTGCTTCCGGGCCGTTAACCGCACCTTCCCCCCACGGCCAATTCCGGCCATTGATGGGTATACCAGGTAATAATTATCCGATAAATAATCAAAATATACGGGCAGACCTTCCTGGGATAGCACGGACGATGAGTACAACAGGCAGCCGGCGAGAAAGACAAAGAATTTTTTCATTCAGGAAGGACAAATATTTGCTGGTTGGGTCAAATATAAACTATAACGGCCTAAAGGCTGTATTATTATATGTGCTCAAAGTGTAAAAATGATTGTACTTTTGCACAAAATGAGGACTATGAAAGAGCATGTGATCACGGTGGTTCCGACAAACAACCCTGCGATTCTGAAATTCGAGACCAACCAGTTCATTGTCAAAGAGGCCGGGTATGAATACCATAATATTGATGAAGCCAAGGATTCTCCTTTGGCCCAGCAATTATTTTACCTGCCTTTTATTAAAACGGTATACATCTCCGGGAATTTTATCGCCCTGGAGCGATATGATATCGTCCAATGGGACGATGTAAAAGATGAGGTGGCACAACAGGTGGTGGACTACCTGAATAGCGGTGCGCCCGTGGTCAAGGAAGCTACGGAAAGCAAACAGACCCCGGTGACCATCTATGCTGAAGTGACACCGAACCCGGCGGTTATGAAGTTCGTCGCCAATAAAAAACTGGTTCCTTTCACTGTTGAATTCAAGAACATTGATGAGGCCCAGGATTCACCCTTGGCACTGAAGCTGTTCCACATCCCTTATGTCAAAGAAGTTTTCATGGACGAGAACTATGTTTCAGTGACCAAATACGAGATGGCCGACTGGAACGAAAAAACCATGGAAATACGCGAATTTATCCGGGAGTATATCTCTGCCGGGAATGAGATTCTCAGCGAGGAAGCCGTTCAGAAAAAGACCGAAGAAAAGGCCGGGACGGCATTTGCCGCTTCAGACCTGGACGATACCAGCCAGCAGATCATACAGATCCTGGAAGAGTACGTAAAACCGGCAGTAGCCAGTGATGGAGGTAACATCCTTTTCCAATCCTATGAAAAAGAAAGTCGCACCGTCAATGTTATTCTCCAGGGAGCTTGTAGCGGCTGTCCTTCCTCTACCTTTACCCTAAAGAACGGAATAGAGAATATGCTGAAGAACATGCTCGGTGAGCAGGTTCGCGAAGTGGTTGCCATCAATGGATGATAAGGTACTGTAGTGTTGTAATTGCATCTTTAATTTCATACCTTAAAGATGAATTTTAAAAACAACACATATCATGGCAGTATTAAAAGTAATAGAAGTTATGGCAAACTCATCCCAAGGATGGGAAGACGCCGCTAATAATGCAGTAACACACGCATCTAAGTCGGTTAACAATATTAAATCGGTTTATATCAACGAACAGAGTGCTACAGTAAATAATGGAAAAATTGATAACTACCGGGTGAATGTAAAGATCACCTTCGAGGTCAATTAAGACATATAGATGAATCACATAAAGCGCCCAGCAGGGCGCTTTTTTTTATGGCCCTGATAGACGTAACTTTGATACGAAGGAGAACCTGAGAAAAGAACAGTAACCATGGATCATAAATATACCAATGCATTAGCGGGGGAAGATAGCCCCTACCTGCAGCAACATGCACATAACCCCGTCAATTGGGTACCCTGGGATAATAACTTACAGCAAAGAGCCGAGGAAGAAGGTAAATTACTGCTGGTGAGCATAGGCTATGCGGCCTGCCACTGGTGTCATGTCATGGAAGAACAATGCTTTGAAGACGAAGAGGTGGCCGCTGTGATGAATCAACATTTTATACCCGTAAAAGTAGACCGGGAAGAAAGGCCGGATATAGACCACATCTATATGGATGCTTTGCAGATGATGACAGGAAGCGGTGGCTGGCCGCTCAACGTGATTGCACTCCCTGATGGCAGACCTTTCTGGGGCGCCACCTTTGTTAAAAAAGAAGATTGGATACAGGTATTGCAACAACTGGCCACGCTTTACCGTAAGGATCCGGAAAAAATCCGGGAATATGCAGACAAGCTCTCCCGGGGTTTAAAAGAGATCAACCTGGTCTCTCGCAACAAGAACGAAGAATTATTATCCGGGGAAGACCTGGACGAGATCATGGCCCGATGGAAAAAGGGCCTGGACCTGGAAATGGGAGGCAACAAGAGGGCACCAAAATTCATGATGCCGGTTAACCTGAATTTCCAGTTGCATTACTCCCATATGTCCGGGGATGAGCAGCTGCAGAACTATGACCACAACACCCTGACCAAAATGGCCTATGGCGGGCTCTACGATCAGCTGGGAGGGGGATTTTCCAGGTATTCCGTCGATATGAAATGGCATGTACCCCACTTTGAAAAGATGCTCTATGATAATGGGCAGTTGATCAGTTTGTATGCCAAGGCTTACGCCCAGAAGAAAGATCCCTTGTATCGGGAAATAGTAGAGCAAACCGTGGAGTTTGTACAGCGAGAATTGATGAACTCAGAAGGTGGCTTTTATGCTTCCCTGGACGCCGATAGTATAGATCATAATGGCAAGTTGACCGAAGGTGCTTTTTACACCTGGAGCCAAAAGGAATTGAAAGAGCATCTGGGGGCCGACTTTGATCTCTTCGCTGATTATTACAATATCAACGATTACGGCCATTGGGAAGACGGAAACTATGTTCTTATCAGGAATAGCAGTAAGGCTAGCATCGTGGAACGTTGGAATATCTCGGAGTCCGAATTAGAACAAAAGCTGCAGCACTGGAAGGATAAACTTCTCCCCTTGCGGGAAGCCAGGCCCCGCCCCAGGCTGGACCATAAACTGATCACTTCCTGGAATGCACTGATGCTGAAAGGACTGCTCGACGCCTACCGCTACCTGGGCAACCCTGGTTTCCTGGACCTTGCACTTAAGAATTTCAGTTTTATAAAAACCCATCTTCTACTTCCCGATCAATCTTTAAAACACACGGCCTCTGAAAAGGGTCCCGGAATCCCGGGTTACCTGGAGGATTATGCAACACTGGCTGAAGCCCTGATCTGTTTTTACGAAGTGACCTTTGATGAAGAATACCTGTCAATGTCTCGAAAAATAATAGACCGGGCCATCACACATTTCCAGGATGAAGGCAGCGGGATGTTCTTCTTCACCTCGGACGAGGAAG
>JABDLH010000296.1 GCA_013003145.1 Flavobacteriaceae bacterium
GGATTTACGTATCGCCCTGGATAGCGGTGCCTCACAGATTACGGGGGGGAGTATTGCCGTGAAAGACCCGGAAACTTTTACCAATTGGATTTCTACACATGGCCCGGAACGGATCATTCTCGGGGCAGATGCGCGGGATGAGCAGGTAGCCCTGGCTGGTTGGTTAGAAGATTCAGGGGTAGAGCTGTTGCCGTTTATCAAACAGTACCAGGAAAAGGGTATCCAATACGTGATATGCACCGATATTTCTAAAGACGGTATGTTACAAGGACCGGCTTTTGATCTCTACAGGAAGATATTGGCCCACACTTCGAAATTAGAGACCAAAATTGGGGCAAGCGGGGTAGAGGATTTCATGATTCCCCAGATCAAACTTATCGCCAGTGGAGGCATATCAGCATTTGACGAATTACCCAGATTGCAAGCCATAGGTTGTGAAGGCGCTATTATTGGGAAGGCGATTTACGAAAATCGGATTAGTCTTAAACAGTTAGAACAGTTTATCATATCACAATGAGATCGATCAGCGAGGAATTTAAAGAAAGTAACTGTTACTACCTGGACCAGGGAGAAGAAAAGATTCGTAAAAGTTTTTCTTTTCTGGATGAGGAGGATGTCTGGCAGAAACCCAATGCGTCCCTCAACAGTATGGGGAACCTGCTGCTACATCTTAACGGTAATATCAGCCAATACATCATTTCATCCCTGGGCCGTTTGCCCGATACACGGCAAAGAGATGAGGAATTCAGCGCAAATCCCGGCTTTTCTAAAGAGAGACTTCTACAGCAGCTTTCGGCAACTATAGCTAAGGCCAAAGAAATTATCAGGAACTGTCCGGAAGAAGAATTATTGAGGGTAAGAAAGGTACAGGGTTTTGAATTATCAGGGATGGCGATCGTGATCCACGTGACGGAACACTTGTCTTATCACGGCGGACAGATAGCTTTCTGGACCAAGTACTTAAAAGAACAGGACCTTGGATTCTACCAGGGGTCAGATCTGAATAAAAAAAACGATTAGTATGCTGACTAAAAGAATCATCCCCTGCCTGGATATTAAGAACGGTCGAACGGTTAAGGGGGTCAATTTCCTCAATCTGAAAGATGCCGGTGACCCCGTGGAACTTGCTGCAGCTTACGCAAGGGAAGGTGCAGATGAACTGGTTTTCCTGGATATTTCAGCAACGGAAGAACGCAGGAAGACACTGGCAGAATTGGTTTTGAAAGTAGCCGAGAAAGTAAATATTCCCTTTACGGTAGGAGGAGGGATCGCCTCGGTAGAAGATGTGGATATACTGTTGCAGAATGGAGCAGATAAAATTTCGATCAATTCCTCTGCAGTGAAAAACCCGGACCTGATCAATAAGCTGGCAGAGAAATTTGGTTCCCAATGTGTGGTGGTTGCCATCGATGCAAAACAGATCGATGGAAAATGGAAAGTACACCTGGTAGGAGGGAAGGTTCCTACGGACATTGATCTGTTTGAATGGGCTGCGGAAGTAGAAGAGCGCGGAGCCGGTGAGATCCTTTTTACATCTATGGATCATGATGGTACCAAGGACGGTTTCGCCAACGAGGCTTTGGCCAGGTTGTCTACTTCCCTCAATATTCCGATTATCGCTTCCGGCGGTGCAGGGAATATGGATCATTTTGCAGACACTTTTACTAAAGGCTTAGCGGATGCAGCATTGGCGGCAAGTGTTTTTCATTTTAAGGAAATAGGTATCCCCGAACTTAAATTGTCCCTTAAAACAAAAGGAATTCCTGTAAGGACGTAACAATTAACAGACAGTGATCTTAAACTGATAGAGATTTAAAAGATGAGTATAGATTTTACCAAGAGCGAAGATGGGTTAGTACCCGCTATAATCCAGGATGCGGATACCCGTAATGTACTGATGCTGGGCTACATGAACCAGGAAGCTGTCTCCAAGACGCTGGAGTCCAGGAAAGTCACTTTTTATAGCAGGAGCAAACAAAGACTCTGGACCAAAGGAGAGGAAAGTGGAAATTTTTTAAACCTGGTATCCTTAAAGATGGATTGTGACCAGGACGCCCTCCTGATCAAGGTACAGCCACAAGGGCCAACATGCCATACCGGCAGCGATACATGCTGGAATGAAGAGAATAATGAGGATGATCACTTCTTATCCCGCCTGGAATCCGTGATCGCTGACCGGAAAGCTAATAAAGACAATCAAAAAAGTTATGTGGCCTCTTTATTTAGGGACGGAATAAATAAAATAGCCCAGAAGGTAGGTGAGGAAGCCGTTGAGACCATCATTGAAGCTAAAGATGAAAATGATTCACTCTTCCTCAATGAGAGTGCAGACCTCTTATTTCATTATATGATTCTTTTACAAGCAAAGGGTTATCGTTTGGAAGATGTTGTGAAAGTCCTGAAATCAAGGCATTGAGCGGGTATATTAAGCGTTAAGGTTTCTTAAAACCTCCGGCCCTTTTGTGAAATGTCTTATTTTTATGATATGGCTATGAATATAAAAAAAGGGTTCCGGTTCTCCTCCTATGAAGCTCCGGACCTCTCTCCCTTCGATAAACTTTTCGAGATTTTCCAGGAACTCATCACCCACACCTCGGGAGACGTTGATGAAGCGCTGGACTGGCTTCGGGAACTGGATAAGGAATACGAACTCACCACCGAGGATTACACCATAGACGATTTTATCGAGGACCTGAAGGCTAAAGGGTTTATACAGGAAGAATTTGAGCCCGGCGATGGCGATGCCGATGAAGGGGAAGATGGCCAGGGAGGTCGTGGAAGCATGTCTATTACCGCAAAGATGGAAAGACTGATCCGTAAAAGAGCACTGGACCAGATCTTTGGTAAAATTAAACGAAGTGGAACCGGTAATCATAAAACCGGTGCCTCTGGTCGTGGAGATGAACATACCGGTGATTTTAAAGAATATCACTACGGCGATCCCCTGGAAAGGATCTCCATGACTGAGAGCCTGAGAAACGCCCAGATAAACCACGGCATGGATGATTTTGCCATGAATGAGAATGACCTGGTTGTAGAGGATACCCACCATACAGCACAAATGAGTACCGTACTGATGATAGACATCAGTCACAGCATGATACTATACGGGGAAGACCGGATCACGCCGGCGAAGAAGGTGGCGATGGCCCTGGCAGAATTCATCACTACAAGGTATCCAAAAGACACCTTGGATATTTTGGTCTTTGGTAATGATGCATGGCCTATATCCATTAAGGAGTTACCTTACCTTAAAGTAGGTCCATATCACACTAATACGGTTGCAGGATTACAGCTGGCGATGGATATGCTGAGGCGTAAACGAAATACCAATAAGCAGATATTTATGATCACAGACGGGAAGCCAAGCTGCCTGCGGCTACCGGATGGTCATTATTATAAGAATAGTGTAGGATTGGATGATTTCATCGTGGAGAAATGCTACAACATGGCCCGGCAGGCACGAAAGCTGCATATACCTATCACTACGTTCATGATCGCGCAGGATCCTTATTTACAACAATTCATAAGGCATTTTACGGAAGCAAACCGCGGGAAAGCTTTTTTCACAGGTTTAAAAGACCTGGGCGGAATGATTTTCGAGGATTATGAACAGAATCGGAAGAAAAGGATCAAATAACGAGATACAACAAAAGAAAAAATAGAATATGAATATAGATCATACTACTATAAATACCCTGGGGGCACTCAAAGCTTCGGGGTATACCCCAAAGTCAATCAAAGACGAACTCCGTGATAATTTACGTGAAAAGCTGAGGAAGGGTGAAACTACCTTCAGTGGTATATGGGGTTACGAGGATACGGTTATCCCGGAACTGGAAAGGGCAATTTTATCCAGGCATAATATCAACCTGCTGGGACTACGAGGGCAAGCCAAGACGCGACTGGCCCGTATGATGGTAAACCTGCTTGATGAATATATCCCGTTTGTAGAAGGATCCGAAATTAACGACGACCCGTTTAACCCAATATCAAGATATGCGAGGGAATTGATCGCAGAAAAAGGTGACGATACCCCGCTACGCTGGTTACACAGATCGGATCGCTTCTTTGAAAAACTCGCAACCCCGGATGTGACGGTCGCAGACCTGATTGGAGATGTAGACCCAATTAAAGCCGCCAATCTCAGGTTGTCATATGCGGATGACCGGGTGATTCACTTTGGTATGATTCCGAGGGCAAACCGCTGCATATTTGTCATTAATGAACTGCCCGATCTACAAGCGAGGATACAGGTCTCCTTATTTAATATTCTCCAGGAAGGGGATATACAGATCCGCGGATTTAAGTTAAGGCTTCCTTTAGACCTGCAATTCGTTTTTACGGCAAACCCGGAAGATTATACGAACAGGGGAAGTATTGTAACTCCTTTAAAAGACCGTATCGGGTCCCAGATTCTTACCCACTACCCGGATGATATAGAAACTGCCCGGAAGATCACCGAGCAGGAAATCCAGGTAGATTCAAGGCAGACCGATGCCATTTATATTCCCGACCTCGCAAAAGATCTGCTGGAACAGATCAGTTTTGAAGCACGGGAAAGCGATTATGTCGATACTAAAAGTGGGGTCAGTGCAAGGACAAGTATTACGGCATACGAAAACCTTCTAAGCACAGCCGAACATCGAAGTTTACAATCCGGTTCGGATAAGACCGCGGTTCGACTCAGTGATTTTATGGGGGTGATCCCTTCTATTACAGGCAAGATAGAGCTGGTTTACGAAGGAGAACAGGAGGGCGCAGATACCGTTGCGGTCATATTGCTCGAAGATGCTATAAAGTCGCTTTTTGAAACCTATTTTCCCAAGATCAATAAATTGGAACACAAGGATGCAGAAACACCTTATGACAATGTGATACTGTGGTTCTTTGAGGGAGAAGGTTTTGACCTTTCTGACGAAGGACAGGATGAGGATTATAAGAAGGCATTGGATAGTATACCCCCGCTGGATGCCCTGATTGATAAGTACCAACCGGATACTGCTAAAGAAGACCGCTACTTTTTAAAGGAATTTATTTTATGGGGATTGGCGGCAAATAATAAACTCAGTAAACATCGATTTACAGATGGCTACCAGTTTAAAGACCTCTATGGCAGTTATATCAGTAAATTATAAACATTTTACTTTCGACCCGGTCCCTGGCCGGGTTTCTTAATCCCAGGGTTCCAGGTGGTCATCAAGGTAATCGGTCTTATAATCACCGATCAGTCTTTTTCTATGACCAAAAGTGACCAGGGTAAGAAGCAGTAACAAACACTGCAGTGCAATGATTACTCCGCCGACAGGAAAAAAGGTTGTGGGGATTAAGTGTTTAGAATATTCGTGATGACTTAATAGGATTTTCGCTGTCTCAAGGGTGTTGAAGATGTAAATGACAAAGAGCACATACAGGCTGTACTCCAGGTTACGCATCCGGGGATCCGGGAATTCCTGCTCTTTGATCTTAAACCAGAATACATACAGGAAGGTAAAATGTAACAGGCTCAGCACCGGGAAAATATAATTATCCAGTTTAAAAAGATAGAAGCGGTTGGAGTATAGTCCATAGAAATTGAGGACGATCAGTGAAGCTAGAACACCTATTGAAAGTATCAGGCAACGTTTCCAGCTAAGAATAGAATATAGGTATTGCATAAGACAACTGAAATAATCTGTATGTTCAGTTAGGTGATAAAACGGAACGCATTTTTCTTTATTTTAAAAACATCCAACATTTTAGAATTCTTATCATCAGCTTCAGGAAATCCAGGGCAAAAAAAAAATTCTTTACATTCAAAGCATAAAGCACCTAATATAAAAAATAATCTATATACTTTGAGCCGACTATAAAAAATCATGAGATCTTTACGGTCTTTTAATCAATGAAACATCAGTACGTTATACGATTGCAATACCTCGGTTTCAGGTACAGTGGCTGGCAGCGGCAACCTGATCAGAAA
>JABDLH010000300.1 GCA_013003145.1 Flavobacteriaceae bacterium
AACAGTTTGTCTATCTCCATTCTTATCTTCAGAACACCATCACTATTCACAAGGGCAACCTTATTGGTATTTGCCCCGGTGATCACCGCTTTATTGACATCAGAACGCACCAGCTTTACCGAAAGGCCATCATAGACTTTGACCTCGGAAAACTGCTGCAGTTCCTGTGTGACTTTTTGCTGGGCATTGGCCACAGCAATAGTCAAACTGAGGAAAAATAATATCCGTAAAAATTTCATGATATAGGTTTTAGGACCAATCCCTAAGTATAAATATAAGCATCATTGCCACTGTGGCCGAAACTTATTCCACTTTTCCGATCAACGAAAAGTCCAAATGCCTTTTGACCAAATCGGTATCCTTTACCATGACCCGTACTTCATCACCCAGTTGGTATACTTTCTTCTTACGTTCCCCGACAAGGGCATATTGCTTCTCATCAAAAACGTAATAATCATCTTTGATATCACGAGTTCTTACCATTCCCTCGCATTTATTCTCAATAATTTCTACATAGATACCCCATTCGGTGACCCCGGAAATAACACCGACGAATTCAGTGTCCTTATGATCTTCCATGAACTTGATCTGCATGTACTTTATCGAATCCCGCTCAGCGCTGGTGGCCAGGTATTCCATATTGGAAGAGTGCTTACTCTTTTCTTCATAGGCTTGGGCATCGGCCGACTTTCCACCGTCCAGGTAATGTTGCAGTAAACGATGTACCATTACATCCGGGTAACGACGGATAGGTGAGGTAAAATGAGTGTAATAATCAAAGGCCAGCCCGTAATGCCCTATATTATCCGTGGTATATATCGCCTTACTCATAGACCTGATCGCCAGGGTGTCGACAAGATTCTGTTCTTTTTTCCCTTTTACATCTTCCAATAACTGGTTAAGGGAATCACTGATCGATTTCTTATTCTTAAAATTCAGTTTATGACCAAAACGGGAGACGATAGCATTTAGCGCCATCAGTTTATCCTCATCCGGGTCATCGTGGACCCTGTAAATAAAAGTTTTTTCAGGTTTCTGGCTACCGATAAACTGGGCTACTTTCCTATTGGCCAGTAACATGAATTCCTCGATAAGTTTATTGGCATCTTTTGATTCTTTGAAATAAACTCCAACCGGTTCGTTATTCTCATCCAGGTTAAACTTCACCTCAACCTTATCAAAAGAAATAGCGCCTTGCTTCATACGTTGAGCTCGCATAATTTTTGCCAGCCTATCCATAGTAAGCACTGCATCCACAATCTCATCGGAAACATTATAAGCACCTTCCCTGATGGAAATTTCCTTTGAAATGGTGTTCCCTTTATTTTCTATGATATGCTGTGCTTCTTCGTAGGCAAAACGCTCATCGGAATTGATCACTGTACGCCCAAACCATTGGTTGATGAGCTTTGCATTCCCGTCAATTTCAAAAATGGCCGAAAAGGTATATTTTTCCTCGTTTGGCCTCAGCGAACAGGCATTGTTGGATAGTACCTCCGGTAACATTGGAACCACGCGGTCTACCAGGTAAACAGAAGTTGCCCTCTGGTATGCCTCGTCTTCTAAAATGGTATCCGGTTGTACATAATGAGAAACATCGGCAATATGTATCCCGATCTCGTAATTCCCATTTTCCAGCTTTTCAAAAGATAATGCATCGTCAAAATCCTTTGCATCCTTTGGATCGATGGTAAAAGTAAGAACATCTCGCATGTCTCTTCTCTTAGCGATCTCCTCCTCTTTTATCGATGTATCTATCTGGTTTGCAAAGTGTTCCACTTCAGAAGGAAATTCATACGGTAAGCCGTATTCTGCCAATATAGAATGGATCTCTGTATTGTGTTCGCCAGGCATACCCAAAATATCGGTGACCTTCCCTAAAGGTGAAGGAGCGTCTTCCGGCCAATCGAGGATCTCAACAATGACCTTTTCTCCATTCTGTGCCTCCCCGATCTTATCCAGGGGCACAAATATATCCGTATACATCCGGTGGTCAGTTGGCCTGATAAAGGCAAAGGTCTTCTGCAGATCTACAATTCCTACGAACGAATGTTTCTTTCGCTCCACGACTTTTACGATCTCACCTTCCTGCTTATTGGATTTCTTTTTGGAAAGTACCTGTACTTCTACCGTATCTCCATGAAACGCTCTTTTTAATTTATTGTAAGGCACAAATACGTCCTTATCCAATTCTTCTGCAACTACATATGCATTTCCGCTGGCGGTTACATCGATCTTTCCAATATATGTTTCAGGAACAAAAGAAACCTGGTATCTGCCTCTGTCGGCTTCTTTAATCCTGTCTTTTTCCTTTAATTGACCTAATCGCTTGATAAGCAAGTTCCTGCCTTCCGTATCATTAATATCCAACTGAGAAGCGATCTGTTTATAATTGAAACTTTTTTTCGGCTCTTTCTCCAGGACAGAAAATATTCCACGAGTTATTTCGTTCTGTCTATGGTTCTTGGCCCTTTTTTTCTTCTTTGACATTCAAATTTTTAATTAGGTGTGAAAATTACGAATTATAATCCAGTGCACCGATTTGTATCACTAAATGCTCATCGGAGTTTAAACTCTTATTAACATCTATATTAATATCTCTTTTCTTTTTATTGTTTTAAAAAAATTAATGGTGGTTATGATAGCTTGTTAATAGTGGGGATAAGATTCTTTTGATTTCCTTGCGTTGAACATTTAAAAAGGTTTACTAACAATTTATACCGGGTAAAACTATCTTAAAATTCAATTCGTTACCGCTGTTATGAACGAGTTTTAATAACCGCTATTAACATCATTTTTTTGATAACTCTGTAAATTTTTAGTGTTCATACCTTCCTCTTTCATTTGCATATCTTTCTTCTAATTTCTAAGAAATTGATTTCTATCTTTGACTTGTAAGTTGTACTACTGAAATTTTTTTAGAGTTAAAAATTTATTCTTAAGAACTTATCCGCTACTCATAAACTTAGTATGGTTTGCGGTAAATTCTTTATTTTCAGTGTATTATAAATTATCTTTAAAATTACATGTTCATAACCCCAATTGGGTGTTTAATTACCGCTATTTTTAGTTGGGTCACAGCGGTACGGACCTTATATAAAAGATAAATACCTATAAAATGAAAATAGCAATAGGAAATGACCACGCCGGTACAGAATATAAACTTGCTGTGGTAGGCCTGTTAAAATCCATGGATATAGAGATAGTCAACCACGGAACTGATAGTACAGATAGTGTGGATTATCCGGATTTCGTCCACCCGGTTGCAGACGAAGTGGAAAAAGGTACGGTAGATTACGGCATCATTATATGTGGAAGCGGCAACGGTGCTTCTATGACGGCAAACAAACATCAGAAGGTAAGGGCCGCACTCTGCTGGAACAATGAAATAGTTGCACTGGCCAGGGAACATAACAATGCCAATATACTGAGCCTGCCTGCAAGGTTTATAGCCCTGCCCCAGGCATTGGATATGGTCAAAACTTTTCTCACGACCGAATTCCAGGGCGGAAGACATGAAAGAAGGGTAGATAAAATACCTTGCATGTAAATTCAAGTGATAGCTACTTAGTCTTTCTCTGCTAATCTCCTTTGTAAAGAGAATTAAATGCCTATGGCACATTCCCATTCCCAACACGATCATCACCACTTCCATGGTGATAAGAAAGGAAAGAGGCTGTTTATTACCATCTTTCTCAATATACTGATCACCGTAGCCCAGGTAGTTGGGGGTATTATTTCCGGAAGCCTGTCCTTGATTTCTGATGCACTGCATAACTTCAGTGATGTCTTATCCCTGTTAGTCAGTTATATCGCCAATGTCCTATCTAAAAAGAAAGCATCTCCCGGTAAAACCTTCGGTTATAAGCGCGCTGAGATCCTTGCTGCCTTTATCAATTCTGCATCATTGATGATCATCTCACTGGTCCTGATTAAAGAGGCTATTGAACGTTTTATTAATCCTACAGAAGTAGCTGCAGACCTGGTCATCTGGTTATCCCTGCTGGGTATAGTTTTTAACGGGGGTAGCGTATTGTTAATAAAGCGCGATGCCTCCGCAAATATGAATATGAAGTCGGCCTACCTGCACCTGATCACGGATATGCTTGCATCTGTTGCCGTACTGGTAGGAGGTTTGCTGATGAAATGGTACCAACTGTACTGGGTGGATCCTCTTTTAACCTTAATCATTGCCTTGTACCTTATCTATATGGGGTATAATCTGTTGAAATCTTCTACAAAAGTTCTGATGCTCTTTACTCCGGACACTGTACAGGTAAAGGATATTGTAGAACGATTAAATCAGATCCAAGGGGTTAGAAACGTACATCACCTGCATATCTGGCAACTCAATGAAGATGAGATTCACCTGGAGGCCCATGTAGATTTTCAAAAGGATATCCGCCTGTCAGAATTTGATGAGGTCTTGAAACGGATAAAAGAAGTATCAGGAAAAGAATTCGGGATCACTAATGTAAATATTCAGCCGGAATATGACACCTGTGATGACAAAAGCCTTATAGTAGAACATTGATGCATGAATATTAAAGTAAAGACTTTCCGGGAATTGGAATTACAGGAACTCTATGAACTCCTTGCCCTGCGATGCCAGGTTTTTGTCGTAGAACAGGACTGTCCGTACCAGGATCCCGATGGAAAAGATCATAAAGCATGGCATGTTCTTGGGTATAAGAAGGATAATCTTGTTGCCTATACCAGGGTTTTTAAACCCGGGGATTATTTTGAGGAATGCAGTATTGGCCGTGTGGTCGTAGCCCGGGAGGAGAGAAAGTTTGGTTTCGGGAAAGACATCATGCAAGCTTCTATTGATTTTGTATACGAAAAATTCGGAGCTATTGATATAAGCCTGAGCGCACAAAAATACTTATTGAAATTTTACCGGGATCTCGGCTTCCGGGAAAGGGGAGAGGAGTACCTTGAAGATGGTATACCCCATATGAGTATGGTAAAAAAAATATAGCTGCAAAAGTGCAGCTATATCTGTAGTCTTCGCTTCAAAAAAGGTGTTAGATCTTAATAGGCGTCTTATTGGAAAGATTAATATCCTGTAACATGGTGTCGGTAAACTTATAATGCCCCCTGGTTGTGATGATCCTGAAACGGTTAGATTTCATTCGGCTCAACGTATCCAGGAATAACCATTTAGATTTAAGCATTCTCGGTTTTTCTGACTTCAGGCTGATATCGAAGAAATACTTCCTTCCATTCTTTGAAGCCACTATGTCCGGTGTTACGGTAGTCCCTGAACTCTTCTTGAGATAGGACTTTGGTGTTTCATACCCTTCCAGATCTGCCTTGATCTCCTTAAAACCCCTTGCTTGAAGGTGTTGGATCGATTTCTCTAAAAATTTCGCGTGATCTGACTTTTCTGCTTTTACCATAGGGTAGAAGATACAAAAAAATAAGGCCTGCGGCAAAGCATACTGCCTGATTAACAGGACTTTAATATGCTTAGCGTTAAAACTTATTTCGATAGGGTGCAAAATTACCTTGAGCTAAGATGCAAGGTTGATGGTTTAAGCCCGTCTTTGCAGGATCTGCATTACTGATGATCGGTAGCTGCTGCCAAAGGCATTGAGATGCATTAATAAATAGTAAAGCTGGTACCAATCCTGCCTTTCTGCTGTTCCAGGTACAACCGGCCTGATCGCTTCGTAGGACAAGTAGAATTCGGCCGGGAATGCCCCGAACAACCGGCTCATCGCAAGGTCCACTTCTGCATGTCCCCGGTAAACAGCAGGATCTAAAAGAAATGGCTGGCCGTCTGTATTGATCATATAATTCCCGCTCCAGAAATCACCATGGAGCAGGCTGGGTTTAACCTGGTCCATATAAGGTTCAATAGCAGATTCTAAGCGGGAGACGGTGGGGACATCACCTGGTTGCAGGAGTCCCTTTTCCAGGGCTAATTGTAATTGGGGTACCAACCTCCTGTGTACATAGAATTGAACCCAATTATTTTCCCGATGGTTATGCTGTGGCAGGCTCCCGATAAAATTATCTGATTCTAATCCAAAACCGGGCTGACTAACCCCATGCATGCCGGCCAGTTGCTGTCCTAATAATTCCATTGCCCTTTTAGACGGCTTGCCTGCTTCAATATATTCTAAGACCAGTATCCCCATATTAAGATAAGGACTGCACGCTATGACCCCGGGAGTATTTATGGTATTGGTTTCGCGTATATAATCCAGGCTAGTTTGCTCTGCCGCTGCCATCTCGTAGCCTTTATCCTGCTTATAGATCTTACAGAAATAACGATCTTCCGAGGTTTCTACGAGAAAAGCCTTACCTATATCTCCTCCCCGGATATGGTCTGTACGTTTAACAGCTGTTCCTAGGATATCATTTAAAATTCTAAGGATTTCCCGTTCCATATATTACAACTGGAATTGCATTCCTTCCCTGCTGATATTGAAGCCAAGTTCTTGTAGTTCGCGACTTGCTTTACTGCTGGCCGATAACAATGGGTTGGTGTGATTAAAATGAATGAAATATATCTTCTTGCGATCCTCATCTTTAAGTTCACTGAATTGCTCTATACTTTCAACGACAAAAGGATGGGGGATCTCTTCCATGGAACGTGATGGAAGTTCTGAACCGTCATAGAAGGTGGCGTCCAGGAAGGCGAGATCTACCTTTTTTATCCATGCAGAAATATCCTGTTCCCAGCGGGACCATTTATCGATATCCGGAATAAATAAAGCAGTTCTTACCTTACCCTTGATCAGGTACCCGACCGTCTCGGAATATTCGTCCCTATGGGGCACATTCAACGGTTGAACACTAAGTACATCAGACAATTTAATTTCTTCATCTTCCCGGATTTCTGAGAGGCTGATGTTCCCGTAGTTAATAAGCTGGTCCCATGGGCCATTTTCATTTAGAAAAGCCTGCATTCGCGGCATGGTGTACACCGTGACGGCTTTACTACTGGCCGCTTCTTTTCCCAGGTACATCAAGCCGCTGTAGTGCCCTATATGGGCGTGTGTGAGAAATATCCCGTCGGGCTGCGCATTTGAATTTCCTGCTTCCTGCTGTAATATTTTCAGTTGATCCCCTATATCCGGAGTCGCCTCGAATAAATAGGAAGTACGCTGTGTAGCATCGATGACTCCAAGGGAAACAACTTTCTCATGTTTTGATGGATCGTTCCACCTGCTGCTGCAACAACTTTTATCACAACCGATCTGCGGGGCTCCTGCATCCTGGGCCGTTCCAAGGATATAGAGTTGAACGCCTTTATTTTCATTTTCGGGAGTAGTCTGCTGCTGCCCACAACTGAGTAATAGAATAAAATAGCAACAGCTACGGAAAAGGATATTGAGTTTTTCCATAAGATGTGATTTTTCTACCGCAACTGTGTTTACAGGCTTGGACACCCATTTTAATTTAGGATACCGGCGTAGCGGGACTTATCGGATAACAATTCCCTGGAGGCCTGTATGGCATTATCGTTTTCCAGGTAATAATCATATAGTCCTTCCCTGTAGAAATAGCGTTTCAGGATCTCATCTTCGAGATTTTTCTCTAATTCTTCCCGGTAGGTATCCAGGGAGGATAGCTTTTCTTTTTCAATCTCTGCCAATAGTTGCTGGTAACGTGTATTCATCCCTGCTCCTAGGGCATCCGATCTCGGGTTACTGATCGCTTCTTTCAGTGCCTTTTCAACAGGTGTTTCAAATTCCAGCCCACGTTGGGAGACAAAACTTTTAAAAGCCTGGTAATCTTTATCCTGGAAATTGAATTGTGAAAGATCATCCATGGGATTCTGGTAATGATACTGGGTGGCAAAATCAAAGACGAGCAGGTTGGCCATGAGGGCTTTGGTGAAATCATTGGATTTTAAAGCGGTAATTTCCAGGTCGGGCATCACTCCGCCACCGTCCTGTACCTTCCTTCCATTCCTGGTCTTAAAATCCCTGAACTGGGTATTACGCACAGCATTTCCTTGGTCATCCCTGTTCCAGTAATCAAGAGATTGAATACATCTCCCCGATGGGGTATAATAACGAGAAATGGTTACCTTGAGCTGGGTGCCGTAGGTTAATTTAAGAGGGCGTTGTACCAAGCCCTTTCCAAAGCTCCTTGCCCCGACAACCACAGCCCTGTCCAGGTCTTGCAATCCCCCTGAAACAATTTCACTGGCAGAAGCACTGCTACCGTCAATAAGAACCACCAATGGGATCTCTGCATCCAGCGGTTGGTTCTTGGTCTTGTATTCCCTGTTAAATTTAGACACCTTGGACTTAGTGGTCACGATGAGTTCGCCTTTTGGTACAAACAGGTTACAAACAGCGATGGCTTCAGATAATAATCCCCCGGGATTTCCTCTTAAGTCGAGTATTAGCCTCTTTGCCCCCCGGCCCTTGAGATCATTAATTGCTGATTTGGTCTGGACACTGGCTTTTTCATTAAACCTGGATAAGACAACATAACCCGTTTCCGGATCCACCATATTGTAGTAGGGTACAGCGTCAATATCTATTCCTGCTCTTTCCAGGGTTGTTGTATTTGTTTTTCCCTGTCTTAGGTAGGTAATGTCTACTTCTGTATTCTTTGCTCCTTTAAGGAGTTCGCTGGCCCCATCTTTATATTCTGCGATACTAATATCGCCGATTTTCAGAATTTCGTCCCCGGCTTTCAGTCCCGCTTTATCGGCCGGGTAGCCCTTGTAAGGTTCAATGATCAGTAATCGGTTATCGTAAGAGCGGACCAAGGCACCAATACCCGAATATTCCCCGGAATTATTAATGCGATAGGCTTCTACATCCTGTTCATTAAGGAATTTGGTGTATGGATCCAGGTCATCGAGCATATTTTTGATGGCAGTATCCATTAATTCGGCCGGGTTGGTTTCGTCCACATAGTTCATGTTCAGTTCTTTGAACAGGGTAGTGAAGATCTCAATCTGTTTTGCGATCTCGAAAAAATCGCCTTTAAAACTACTACCTGCCACCAGGATCACCAGGGCGAATACCGGTATCAGGATCTTTTTACTCATTATCTTTTTCATCTCGTTTCGCTAAAAATTTATCGATAAGCAAGCGCATGGACCGGTCCATATCGGCCTGGCTGGGGATTTCCTTTCCAAGGTAAATAAATAGAAACGCAAAAGTTTGCTCACTGTTGTTAAAAATAAGGGACTTATGCTTCCGGTAACTTTCACGCATTAATCTTTTTACACGGTTTCGGTCTACCGCATTTTTGAACTTTCGCTTGGATACCGTTACGCCCGCCTGCACTAAAACCTCGTTAGGCAGAGGGATTTCCAAGTACTGCAGCCGTAGCGGGAATACCGTTAAGTGGCTACCTTCTTCAAAGAGTCGGCTAATAAGCGTGGCACTTTTCAGCTTTTCGTGCCTTGGGAAGCGTTGAGACATATCAGCACAAAAATAGGAATTAAAACGCGGCAAGGCCTGCTGATGATATTAATCATAGGAGCATTGCGGCCTGCATTATAATTTGAACCGATATTCTGTTTTGAAAACACTTTAAAAACGGTAAACATGGGAGTAGCAAATGTAAAAGCATTGGAAAAAGGACAGGATCAGCTGTCCTACCTCCACAGGCTGTTGGATGATATCAAGGCCCTGGAGATGATGTTAGAGAAAGACCTGATTGAAAAAGTTCCGATCAGAATCGGGGCAGAGCAGGAATTCTGCCTGGTCAGTGATCATTGGGAGCCATCGGACAAGGCTCTGGAAGTTCTGAAGACCGTTGATGATCATCATTTTACATCGGAGCTGGCCTTATTCAACCTGGAGATCAACCTGGATCCCCTTGAACTGAAAGGAAATTGTTTTTCCAAAATGGCCGAACAATTGCAAACCTTGCTGGCTAAAGCAAACAAAGCAGCTTCTGAACATGGAGACCGGGTGTTGTTGACAGGGATATTGCCTACCCTGAGCCGTAAACATATGGACCTACGGTATATGACGCCTATAGACCGCTACCTGTTACTCAATAAAAAAGTTCAGGAGGTCCGGAAAGATGCAATAGAACTCCATATAAAAGGTGTAGATGAATTGAACCTGCATCACGATTCTATTATGTACGAAGGATGTAATACCAGTTTCCAGGCGCACCTGCAGATCAACCCGGATGATTTTAAGAACACCTATAACTGGGCCCAGGCCATAGCCGGCCCGGTACTCGCTATCTGCACCAATTCACCCATACTGATGGGGAAAGAACTATGGGAAGAAAGCAGGATTGCCCTGTTTACTCAAAGCGTGGATACCAGGGCCAGTACCTTTTTACTGAACGAACGAGAATCCAGGGTAGGTTTCGGAAATGCCTGGTCTACGGGTACTGCCGCAGATTTTTATAAAGATTCGATCGTAAGGTTCAGGAGCCTGCTCAATACCCTTTCCGATAAGAATACAAGCACCTCCAAAGTAGAAGAGGGTGAAATGCCCTCCTTGGATGCTCTTAACCTTCATAATAGCACCGTATATAAATGGAACCGCTTGTGCTACGGGGTAGCCGATGGGAAAGCACACCTGAGGATAGAGAACCGATACATGCCCGCCGGACCAAGTGTAGATGATGAGATCGCTAATATGATGTTGTGGGTTGGCCTGATGAACGGGCGTCCTAAGCACCTGGAAGCCATAGATGAGAAAATGGATTTCAGGGATGCCAAAAGTAATTTCTTCAATGCGGCCCGTTATGGAATGGCCAGCCAGTTCTATTGGGAAGGCTAACGGATATCCAGTAAAGACCTCCTATCCGATGTTTTACTTCCTATGGCCTTCAGGGGATTATACCGTATGAAAGTAAGCC
>JABDLH010000039.1 GCA_013003145.1 Flavobacteriaceae bacterium
TGAAATACGTGCATTCCACATCCGCATAAGCCATAAAAAAAGCCCCTTGAAAGGGGCTTTCTATTATATGGTATACTAAAATCTATTCTACGGTAACCGACTTGGCCAGGTTACGGGGCTGGTCTACGTTACAGCCACGCATAACCGCGATATGGTAAGAAAGCAACTGCAGAGGGATAGTCGTCAACAGTGGACTCAGGCTTTCCATGGTCTCCGGCACCTCGATCACGTGATCGGCCAGTTCCCTTACCTGCTCATCTCCTTCGGTAACCACGGCGATGATCTTTCCTTTCCTGGATTTGATCTCCTGTATGTTACTCACTACCTTCTCGTAATGTCCTTTATTAATGGCAATTACCACTACCGGCATATGCTCATCGATCAGGGCGATAGGTCCGTGCTTCATCTCTGCTGCAGGGTATCCTTCCGCGTGGATATAACTGATCTCTTTTAATTTAAGAGCACCTTCCAGGGCAACGGGGAAGTTAAATCCACGTCCCAGGTACAGGCAGTTCTCAGAATCTTTATATACGTCTGCAATGATCTCCACCAGGGAATTAGACTGCAGGGCCTTTTCTACCTTGGCAGGCATATTCTCCATCTCGGTCAGGAACTCGTGGAACTTGTCCTCGGAGAACATTCCCTTATGCTTGGCCAGTTTCAGGGCCAGCAGGGTCAGTACGGTGATCTGTGTTGTAAATGCTTTGGTGGATGCCACCCCGATCTCGGGACCGGCATGGGTATAAGCACCGGCATGGGTCTCACGGGCGATGGATGAACCTACTACGTTACATACGCCGAATACGAAAGCACCTTTTTCCTTGGCCAGCTTGATGGCTGCCAAAGTATCTGCGGTCTCCCCGGATTGTGAAATGGCGATCACCACATCATTCTCGGTGATCACAGGGTTCCTGTATCGGAATTCAGAAGCGTATTCTACCTCTACAGGGATCCTTACCAGGTCCTCGAAAATATATTCGGCTACCAGCCCGGCATGCCAGGAGGTACCGCAAGCCACCACGATGATGCGGTTGGCATTCAAAAATTTCTCAATGTTCTGGTCTACCCCGGCCATCTTGATGATGCCCTGCTCCGTACGCAGACGCCCACGGAAGGTATCCTTGATCGCCCTCGGCTGTTCGTAGATCTCTTTCAGCATAAAGTGATCGTAACCACCTTTCTCTATTTCCTCGAGGTTTAACTGCAGTTCTTGTACCATTGGGTAGGCGATGGAATCATCCTTGATCTTCCTCAGCTTGATCTCTTTCCCAAGGCGAACAATGGCCATCTCCTCGTCTTCCAGGTAAACGGATTTGTTCGTAAACTCTATAAATGGTGTAGCATCTGAAGCGATAAAGAATTCGTTCTCACCGATCCCGATAGCCAAAGGGCTACCCAGTTTGGCAACCACGATCTCATCCGGCTTTTTACGGTCAAAAACCGCGATAGCATAAGCCCCTACCACCTGGTTTAGTGCGATCTGAACCGCTTTCCCAAGCTTAACGTCTTCCTTCTTCTTTACTTCTTCTATAAGGTTGACCAACACCTCGGTATCGGTATCGGACTGGAATGTATATCCCCTTTTTATCAATTCTTTCTTAACAGACTCGTAGTTCTCGATGATCCCGTTATGGATGATCACCAGGTCCCCGGAATTGGAATAGTGTGGGTGTGAGTTCACATCATTAGGCACCCCGTGGGTCGCCCAGCGTGTATGCCCTATTCCCAGGCTGCCTTTAAGGGCGATGTCACTTTCAGCTTTTTTCTTCAGGTCCTCGACCTTTCCCTTGGTTTTGGCAAGGTTGATGTCGGTTCCGTCATACAGCGCGATCCCGGCACTGTCATAGCCGCGGTACTCCAGGCGCTGAAGCCCTTTCATGATGATGGGATATGCATCCCTGTGACCTATATATCCTACTATTCCACACATATGGTTCTGTTATTTCTTTTTTGAGGTATTCCTATGAAGTTAATACGCGCAAAGGTAGCAGATATTGTGCTTACTACCTTAAAATCACGACAATCGCGCACAGATATGCTTTAAAAAGCACAAATTTACCTAGTTGGTTTCTGTGTAGAAGATCTCCAGTTTTAGTTTCTTGTCTTCGTTAGCCGGTACTTCGCTGCCATACAGCACTGTACCCAGCGGGCTGATCACGGACATCTCCGGGATCTCTCCCATGGTATCACCCGGTAAAAGCACATCCCTTACCGTAGAAAGCCTGATGTCCGAGGTCAGGGTTAACCCAAGCATGGCGTTCGCTGAATCGCGCACTACGATATTATTGATATGTTCGGTGATCCTGATGGTGTATTTCAGGCCTTTATCATCTTCCTCTACCAGGATACCGTCATGGGTCTGCAGCACACCCAGTGGGGTATTCTCTGTTGACACATCATTGATGGCATCGTATAAAGGAGCGTTGGTCTCGGCATTGTAGATATAAAGACGAGGCGGCTCGTTGGCGCCGGCCGGTATAGCGGTACGATCTACATAAAAGACCAGGTTGGCCTCGTTGATGATCCAGTTATTGGCCTTGATCTGGTTGATGAGCGCATCGCCGTTGTCCGTATCAAACAACCTGATATTGGCATAGGTCCCTGCCCCACCTTTCAGGTATATCCTGGAGGCATTGTTCCCGCTGTCCAAGTCATCAGAAATGGATGCGGGATACGCATCACTGATCAGGGTATTTACAGCATTCCCGTTTACAGGGCTGGTTCCACCACCGGTCAAAAAGTTCAGGGTGAAACTACTTTCGTTGGCATCATCCTCTTCGTCCGATGCGTTGTCGTATTCGTACTCTATGGTGATGTTAGAATTAGTCAGGTCTAATAACATCAATAGTTCTTCAGATCCGGGCTCTGCTTCAAAGTGCAGCCCACGGAAAAATTCTTTAAAATTACTGGAACTCAGTAATTCGGAGCTCCCTTCCTTATCCAGGATGTTCTGCTGGAAAAATGCAGGATCAAGGGCAACACGGATCCCCGGCTGTATACGTTCGTCCACGATAGCGGATTCGTCCTCCTCGGTTTCGGGATCATCTTCCTCGAAGATCACGGTCTCTTCTTGTGTAATGCTCACCTGCCCGTCAAACAGCACTTCCCCCGCAAAAGAGGTGAGGTCCTGGTTGGAGTAATAAGGCTGGGCCTGTTCAAAGTTGGTGTTCGGATCAAGGTCTCTAAGGAAATAGGTAGAGCGGGTCACTTTCAGGTTAAAAGGAATATCGCGGTTCCCGTAAATGGAATCCAGGTCTACTTTTTTAGGAAAGCTATTCCGTACGGTTTCGGTATCCACGTCATCGCGTATTCCATCACCATCTGTATCTTCATTCAGCGGGTCTGTTCCACTATTGGTCTCTGCAATATCGGTCAGCGTATCCCCGTCACTGTCACTATTGGCATCGGTAGGGTCTGCATCAAAAACATCCGGCACCCCATCGCGGTCCTCATCACCGGTATTGTTCTGCTGAAAGGGCATATAAAGGATGACCTCCTTTACGGTTTCATTTTCAGATGTAGACTCGTCCTCCTGGCTTTGCGCACCAAAAATGGGGTTTGCATTAGAAAGCTGAACCTGGGTAGTGATCTTGGCGCGGGTCTGACCGTAAACCGGGTCGTTATATACTCCCAGTTGGTACAATGGTAACTTGTTGGTCTGGGCAGCAACGATATTCCTGTTGTAGGCAAAAACGTCGTATACAGCGCGATCCGTATTAAAAGGTTGCCCGCCGGTGACCGTGGCACCAATGGTAGTAGGATCCTCATCACAGGACACCACTAAGGTTAGCGCTATCAGTATGGTTAAGGCTGCAAAAATCTTCCCCGGCATAATTCTGTTCATTCGTTCTGTTCTACTCACTGGATATTGCTTTCTGCTGTATGCTCAAATGAAAAGGTCCGGCCACAGGCCAGTCCTTTTTCATGATACATTATAATGTGAATGATTTTTTCAATTCGCTAGTTTACGGTCGCGTTCAACACCTTATTGGTGTAGAAATCGGCATAAGCCTCTTCAAATTCCTGCAGGGAAACATAAGGAAGCACCGGTTTATCGAGCTTATCAATGTGCTGCTGCAAGTCTTCAGGCAGTTCTTCGGCGGCTAAAATAACGGCATCAGAAGAATCTACTGCGACTTTTAACAAATTATTATAGGTGGGTTTTTCCAGGAGGGAGATCGCTTCCTCCGGGATGCCGTCAAAGGCGATTTTAGACATCATCTTCTCATCCAGTTCCCCTTCAAAGCTGCGGCCGTAGACAGAGGTAACGATCTTACTGTCTGCAAACAGCGGTTCGTCCGCGTATAATTTCTTCAGGTATAACGGAAGTAATGATGCCATCCATCCGTGTACATGGATGATATCAGGGGACCAGTTCAGTTTTTTAACCGTTTCTACGACACCTTTGGCAAAAAAGATCGCCCGTTCGTCGTTATCCGGGAACAGGGTTCCGTTCTCATCCGTAAATGTCGCTTTCCTCTTAAAGTATTCCTCGTTATCAATAAAGTATACCTGTATCCGCTCCTTGGGGATAGAAGCAACCTTGATGATAAGAGGCATGTCCATATCATTGATCACCAGGTTCATCCCGGAAAGCCGGATCACCTCGTGAAGCTGATGTCTGCGCTCGTTGATATTCCCATAGCGAGGCATGAAAATACGGATCTGGCCACCGTTGCTGTTGACCATCCTGGGCGTTTCGTAAGACATTAAGGAAACTTCGTTCTCGGGTAGATAAGGCACTAATTCTGAAGATACAAACAATATCTTTTTACCATTCATAAAAGCTGTATTTTGTTTAAGGAGGAAAACGTAGGTGCAAAATTACAAAAATTATGTAGAATAGCTTTAATTATAGTAAGTTTGCACGCTCTAAATTTGGAATATGCAGGTTTTTAAAACCAAATTTGAACTACGTGATCATCTGGATCAATACCGTGCAAAAAACGTACCCATCGGTTTGGTGCCTACCATGGGGGCCTTACACCAGGGACACCTTGCGCTGGTTTCCAGGGCTTTGGAGGAAAACGGGGTCGTAGTGGTGAGCATTTTTGTAAATCCCACACAGTTCAATAATGCCGAAGACCTGGCCAATTATCCCAAGCCACTGCAAAAAGATCTTTCCCTGCTCCAGGAGGTCTCCGGGAACCTGCTTGTTTTTACACCGGAGATAGACGAGATCTATCCGCAAGCGCTGGAATCCAAGGAATACGATTTCCAGGGCCTGGATAAAGTGATGGAAGGCGCCTTTCGCCCCGGCCACTTTAACGGGGTAGGTACTATCGTAGAAGCGCTGTTCCGCACGGTTGAACCCAACAGGGCCTATTTTGGAGAGAAAGACTTTCAACAACTGCAGATCATCAGGAAACTTACAGAAGACCAGGGAATCCCGGTAAGCGTGATCGGCTGCCCAATTGTCAGGGAAGCCAGTGGGCTGGCGCTCAGCAGCAGGAACACCCGCCTCTCAGACCACAGCAGGCAGGAGGCTTCCTTCATCTACGAGATGCTGCAGGCTGCCAAAAGTAAGTTTGGCACGGAAAGTGCGCCTAATATAACAGCTTGGGTAGAGGAGGAGTTCCGCAGAAATCAGCTTTTAGACCTGGAATACATCCAGATCACAGACGTGGATACTTTGACGCCTGCTAAAGACAAAAAAGACAACACTAAATACAGGGCCTTTATTGCCGCCTATGCCGACGGAGTTCGGTTGATAGACAATATAGCGCTGAATTAATTACCTTTGTGCGATGCAAATAGAAGTAGTAAAATCTAAAATACACCGGGTAAAAGTTACCGGGGCCGATCTCAACTATATCGGTAGTATTACGATTGACGAAGACCTGATGGACGCCGCCAATATCATACAGGGAGAGAAGGTGCAGATCGTGAACAACAATAACGGGGAGCGACTGGAAACCTACGCTATTCCCGGCGCTCGCGGTACAGGAGAACTTACCCTTAACGGTGCAGCTGCCCGTAAAGTCGCCGTTGGCGATGTACTCATCCTTATCACCTATGCCCGTATGGACATAGAAGAAGCAAAAAAATTCAACCCCTCCTTGGTCTTTCCAAATGAAGAGACCAATCGTTTAGACTGATTTTGAACCCAAGGCTCAAGAAACTCCTGAAAATCATACTCCCAATTGCCCTGGGAGTTTTTTTGGTATGGTATTCTTACCAGATGACAGGGGCAGAGGAACGCGAGCAGATCATCCATTATGTCAGGGAAGCTGACCTCTTCTGGGTAGGGATGTCCATACTGATCGGGATACTGAGCCACATTTCCCGGGCCATACGTTGGAACTATATGCTGCAACCCCTGGGATACAGTCCACGCATCAGCAGCAACGTCCTTATTATACTGATGGCCTACTTTGCCAACCTGGGTATCCCCAGGTCGGGGGAAGTACTGCGGGCTACCGCCCTGGCCACCTATGAAAATGTCCCCTTCCAGAAAGGATTCGGCACCATTGTCACCGAAAGGGTGATAGACCTGCTGATGCTGCTCTTTATTATCGTAATTGCCCTGGCACTGCAGACAGATATCATCCTGGGCTACCTGGAAGGTCGCGGCTTCACACTGGTGGGCACCCTCGTACTGGCCGGAGCCGGTGTGCTGGGCCTCTTTATATTCCTGGCCTTTTTGCGCAGGTCCAAATCCAAACTGGCCTTAAAAATCCGGAACCTGGTAAAAGGACTGCTCGATGGGGTGATGAGCATCTTCCGGATGGAGAAGAAAGTTCTGTTCGTAGCCCACACCCTCTTTATCTGGGGTTGCTATATCGCCATGTTCTGGGTGATCAAATACACCGTTCCGGAAACCATTAGCCTCGGACTGGATGAGCTACTGGTGGCCTTTGTTGCGGGTGCCTTTGCCATGACCACCACCAACGGGGGTGTTGGCCTCTATCCTATCGCGGTGAGCGGGGCCCTTGCTATTTTCGGGATCTCATCGGTCTCGGGGGACGCATTCGGCTGGATCATGTGGATCGCACAGACCCTAATGGTAGTGGTCTTTGGTGCAATATCTTTTCTGCTATTACCGTTATTGAACCGGAACCGATAGCCAACCCAACATCATGAAATCATATTTTTTACTGCTGATCGCCCTCAGCTGCAGCCTGGGCCTTTCTGCCCAGGTCACCCAGGAGATATTTGAATCCTTTAAGCTACAGGAACGCAGGGATGTACGTTATTACTTCCCCGAAGATTACGACGCAGAAAAGACTTACCCCCTGGTCGTGGTGCTAGATGCTGAATACCTGTTTGACCATGTCTTGGCCATTTCTAAATTTTACAGCAGGTTCCAGGGAATGCCCCAATCCATAGTGGTGGGTATCCATC
>JABDLH010000042.1 GCA_013003145.1 Flavobacteriaceae bacterium
ACATGACACAGGAAATAATAATTTAAACACTAATGGACCAGAAACTCCTCCCCAAACAGAAAAAGATCAATAATCATTTCAATAAACACGACATCAGGCCCGATGCCGCATGGGAACTGGACAAGGTCGTCAAGCTGATGACAGTCACTTACCCGGACATGATCATCCGCCTGGAAGCCCATACAGACCCGGTAGGTAGTTATGCTTACAATGATGACCTCTCGGAAAGACGAGCCAAATCAACTTATGAATACCTGATCGCCCATGGGGTATCCCCGGAGCAGATCGTGTCTTATAAAGGTTTTGGCAAACGGGAACCTATAAACGACTGTACGGGTAGAGCAGACTGTACCCCGGACGAACTGGAACTCAACAGGCGGACAGAATTCCCTATCGTCCAGATCAAAAAAGGACGGCATCTTTTGGCTAAGCAATAGGATAAACTATTTATAATAACAGAAGTAAAAGAGACAGGAGAAATCACTGTCTCTTTTTTTTATATAAAACCCGGTCTATACCATTTTACGCCACATTGCACAAAAGCCTTTATATTTGAAAAAAATTGACTGATGAAAAAGTTTACCTCTGTATTTCTCTTAGTGTCCCTATCCATTGTTTCCTGTAAGAACGGCCAACAGGAGAAAACCGAAACTGTTGAAAAAGAAAAGACCATATTAGAAAAAGTAGCCTATGCCCACGGTTATGAAAACTGGGGAGATGTTCAGCAGATCCAATTCACCTTTAATGTGGACAGGGACACTACACATTTTGAAAGAAACTGGGCCTGGGAACCGGACAGCCAGGAAGTGAGTATGCGGATGGCTACTGATACTGTAAACTTTAACCGGACTAGCGTTGACAGCCTTAGCATGAAAGCCGACGCCAGTTTCATCAACGACAAATACTGGCTGCTTGCTCCTTACCAATTGGTCTGGGACCAAGGTAATTTTGAATATGAACACCAGGAAGGCGCCACAGCTCCTATCTCGGGAACCAAAATGCACAAGCTGACCATCGTATATGGGAACGAAGGTGGTTACACCCCGGGCGATGCATATGATTTCTATTTCGGGGACGATTACCGTGTAAAGGAATGGAGTTTTAGGAAAGCAAATGCTCCGGAGCCCAGTATGAGCACCACCTGGGAAGATTATAAAGATTTTGGAGGTTTGCTGATTGCCACCATGCACAACAACCCGGGAAGTGGATCCAAACTTTATTTTACGGATCTCAAAGTTGCGATGGAATAAATGCCTAGCGTTTAGCTTTAAGGCGAAAGCTAGCCAATAGTACGAGCAGTGCTCCTCCCAATAAGACCATAAAGCTGACTTTCAGGGACGAACTTTCGGCCAGGAAACCGAGTACAGGGGGTGCCATCAAAAACCCTGCGTAACCGGAGCCGGCAATGAAGGCGACGCCCTGTGAGGAGTCAACTCCTTTTACATGCCCCCCGATGCGGAACAATTCCGGGATGATCACGGAAAAACCCAATCCGATCAAGGCAAAGCCAAGAATAGCCAGGTAAGTGAAGGTTGCCAGTACCGCCACGTAACCCGTTATAGCAATAAAGATCCCGAGCGCGACTATTTTAACTGATCCTATCCGGTCACTGATCCCGTCTCCCAGGAAACGCCCCAGGGTCATGGTGATGGAAAACGCCAGGAACCCGGATCCTAACAGTACTTCGGGTGCCATACTGATCTCTTCCAGGTAAAGGGCGCTCCAGTCAACGATAGCACCTTCACTGGCCATAACAATAAACGAGACAATTCCTAATAATAGCAAGGGGCGAAAAAGCCGAAGGCTGAATGGTTCTTTCTCTACCGGGGCTGCCGTAATATGCAGGTAGTGCCGGTGTAAGCTATAGTTGATTATAAGCACTACCACTACGATGATCAGCATGTGAATGGCAGGAGATGGCATAACAGGAATTAAAAAGCTTCCCAGGCCCGCAATCACCCCTCCCAGGCTGAAAAACCCGTGGGCAGAAGACATGAACTTCTTTCCATCCTCTTTCTCGATCTCCGTGACCAGCGTATTCATGGCAATATCCATAAAGCCATTAGCAGCACCGAAAAAAAACAGGGACAGCATCAACAGGTAATAGTCCGTCACCACTAAGGGTAGCAAAGCGGTTACACTACCGGCCAGGACGGCATACCAGGTAGCCCTCCCCACCCCGATACGGTTGATCAGCTTTGGTGCCACGGGGAAGATGGCAAAGACCCCTAAAGAAAGGCAGAATAGGGCGATCCCCAGGCTTGCTTTATCAATCCCTAACTGGTTTTTTACCGCCGGGATATAGATCGCCCAGGTACCGAACCATATATTAAGACTTGCAAATACCCAGGCCGGGGCAAAATACCGGGCTTTGGAGAGGATCAGTCGGAGTGATTTCATAGATACAAGTGAATCCCGGTACGGGTACTGGGACATTTGGTATTAAATATAAATCACTTCCGAATGATTCAGGAAACTTTTTCGAGAATTCCTTTCTTAAGCAATTGTCCAAAATGGTACATGTCTTCGTAACTGCAGTAGAACGGTGCCGGGGCCAGGCGAATAACATTGGGTTCTCGCCAATCCGGGATCACCCCGTTTTCCATAAGCCAGTCAAATAATTCGCGCCCTTCACCATGCAGGAATACAGAAAGCTGGCAGCCACGGTCTTGAGGAGTAATGATCTCAAAACTGCTGTCCACTTCCTTATCTATCTCTTTTAGTATAAATTCCAGGTAAGCGACGATCTGGTTACGCTTCTCTATCAGCGCCGGCATCCCCACTTCATCAAAGAGCTCCAGCGAAGCCAGGTAGGGTGCCACTGAAAGGATGGGGGCGTTGCTCAGCTGCCAGGCATCTGCGGTCGCAATCGGTTCAAACTCGGGCCGCATCAGGAAACGGGTTTCCTTTTTTGTACCCCACCACCCTTCAAACCTGGGAATATCGGTACGGCCCAAGTATTTTTCATTGATATATACCCCGGATGCATTTCCCGGCCCACTGTTCATGTATTTATAACTGCACCAGGCCGCAAAATCGACCTTCCATTCGTTTAGCTTCAGGGTCACATTTCCCGCTGCATGCGCCAGGTCCCAACCTACTTTGGCGCCCACCTCGTGTCCTGCTTCCGTAATGGTCTTCATATCAAAAACCTGCCCGTTGTAATAGTTAAGTCCTCCGATCATCACCAAGGCCAGCTCATCCCCTACTTCATGAATTTTAGCAACTACGTCTTCTGTTCTCCAGAAATTTTCACCTTCCCTCTTGTTCACGGTTACTATGGCCTCTTTAGGATCCAGCCCGTGATAACGGACCTGGCTTTGCAACATATACTGATCAGATGGGAATGCTTTTTCCTCGCAGAGGATCTTGAATCGTTTTTTATCCGGGCGATAAAAAGAAACCATCAGTAGATGAAGGTTCACGGTCAGGGTGTTCATGACCGAAATTTCCTCGGGTTTAGCCCCGACGATCTTAGACAGCGGAGTCGCCAGCCGTTCGTGGTAATCCCACCATGGCTTGTCTGCCTTGAAATGACCTTCTACCGCCATATTCTTCCAATCAGACATCACCTCGTCTATATACTTCTGTGTACGCTTTGGTTGTAATCCCAGGGAATTCCCGGTGAAATAGATGACCGGCTTACCGTTGTGTTGTGGAAAATGAAACTCTGATCTGTAGGACCTGAGCGGGTCTTCTTCATCAAGTTTTCTGGCGTAAGCGAGGGTATTCTGAAAATCCATCCGGTGTTTTTTTCAAAAATACGACAAGCGGGGTGATATCACCACATGACATTTAAAAGTTCTGCCCCTCATCGGCGGTATCGCATCTCTATCAGGTGCTTTTGAAAGCCAACCTTTTCGTAAGCCCTTATGGCAGGATAATTCTCTGTATAGACCGTCAGCCTCATCTCATCCAAACCGTTTTTATGTGCCCAGTGAGCCAGGTGCTCCATAATGAGTTTATTAACCCCTTTTCCCCGGTATTCCGGATCGGTATACATAAATCCCAGGTAGGCATAATCCGAATGATCCAGGTAGGGCCTTGCCGGTTTGGGGCGAGCATACCCACAGGCAATTATCTTCCCGTCTTTTTCTGCTACGAGGAAATGTACCTCTTCATTACTGATCAGCTCTTCCAAATCGTAATAGGTGACCGGGTCCGGTTTAATGGTTGGGTCCATTGGCCGCTCGGCCCTGATAAGTTCCTGTTCAAAACGGGCTAAGGTCTGCAGGTCTTGCTGCTGAGCTTGTCGTATGTTAATCGCCATGGTCGATATTCTATAAACTGTGCCAGAAATGGCTATTTTTGCATAAAATGAAGATATGCATTTTCTGCCTGAATCACTGGAATGGTACGTGGAGAATCACTCCCAGGACGAGCCTGAA
>JABDLH010000044.1 GCA_013003145.1 Flavobacteriaceae bacterium
GGTGAATTCTTAAACCAACTTTGAGTTAAGGACCTGTAGGCTTTATCGTTACTAGCCAGTTCTTTGATCACCTCCATCTCTGTCTTTGCATGTGATAGCATATCGACAAAATTGTATACGATTACGGTCAGGTCGTTATTCTTCTGCGACTTGAAATTCTGCGAAAGATGCTTCCCCTGCTTTAGGCTGCTGATCTTGTGGTAAGACCAGTTCAGTTCAAGGCCCAAACGTTTGATCTGGGTTCCAAGAAAGTCTTCCTCGTGAAGGTTCTTACCTCCTTCATCCGTATCATTTTTCCACCATTCGGGATATTTCTTTTCCATATCCAATGGGGTCAATCCGGAGAAGATGGCATTCCGCGCATATTGGGTTGCAGTAGGGAGAATACTGTAATAGGGGACTTCTTTTCGCTTCCTGTAAAAGGGGGCGATAATATCTTCAAAAGCCAACCATTGGTCATACCGGAGGTTGTCTATCACTACCATAAGGGTAGGCCTTTCTTTGATTTCCGGCACTACCAGTTCCTTGAATAAGGTATGAGACATGACAGGCCCTTCCCCGGAGGAGAACCAGTCCCGGTAATGCTTATCCACAAATTTCCCGAACTGGCTGTTGGCCTCTGTCTTCTGGGATTCCAGGATCTCAAACATACCGGAATCCTCGATTTCTTCAAGCTGCAGCTCCCAGTAAATCAGTTTTTTGTACAGTTCTGCCCACTCCTGGTAGTTGTTTACCATAGAGAGGTCCATTGCAATCTTCCGAAATTCCTGTTGGTAGTTCGCCGTGGTCTTCTCGGAGATCAGCCTGGAATGATCGAGATTTTTTTTAAGAGAAAGCAGGATCTGGTTGGGATTCACTGGTTTAATAAGGTAGTCGGCTATTTTGGACCCGATCGCTTCTTCCATGATATATTCTTCTTCACTCTTGGTGATCATCACTACCGGCAAAGAAGGAGAGTGTACCTTTATCTCGTTCAGGGTTTCAAGGCCGGAGAGCCCGGGCATATTCTCATCGAGAAAAACAATATCAAATTGATTCTGTGTGATCTCCTCTAATGCATCCTGCCCACTCTGACAGGTAACAACCTCGTAGTTCTTAGCTTCCAGGAATAGGATATGGGGCTTCAGCAGGTCTATCTCATCATCTACCCACAGAATGGTAATTTTCTTCATTTAGTCCGTATATTTACGCGTTCAAAGACGACGTGATCTTGCGAAAATCTAAAAAGCTCAAAATTTTCAATGATCCAATTTACGGATTTATTGGAATACCGAATACCCTTATTTTTGAACTGATTGAAGCTCAGTACTTTCAGCGTTTGCGAAGAATTTCGCAGATGGGGCTCTCTTACCTGGTGTACCCCGGTGCGCATCATACGCGCTTTCACCACGCCCTGGGCGGGATGCACCTGATGCGGCAGGCAATACAGATACTACGCTACAAACAGGTTGAAATTACGGAGGAGGAAGAATCAGGACTCCTTATCGCTATACTCTTACACGATATAGGGCACGGCCCATTTTCCCACGCCATGGAACACAGTATAGTAGAAGGAGTTACCCACGAAACCCTTTCTGCAGAATTCATGCAACAGCTGAACCGTGAATTTAAAGGGAAGCTAAGTTTGGGAATAGAGATCTTTAAAGGTAATTACTCCAAAAAATACCTCAATCAATTAGTGTCCAGTCAACTAGATATGGATCGATTAGACTACCTGAAACGCGATAGTTTTTACACTGGGGTAGCCGAAGGTAATATCAATTCTGAGCGACTTATAACTATGCTCAACGTGGTAGACGGACAGCTCGTTGTGGAAGAGAAAGGGATTTACTCCGTAGAGAAATTTCTAATGGCGAGAAGGTTCATGTACTGGCAGGTCTACCTGCACAAAGCCAGCCTGGTCGCAGAGCAGCTTCTGATCAATATACTCCGCAGGGCCAAGGAACTCTATGGTCTTGGTCATAAATTACATGCAAGTGCCCCCTTGCTCTATTTCCTGGAAAATCGCATAACCGGCCCTCAGATCAATAAGGAGGTCCTGGACCAGTTTGCGGCCCTGGACGATATTGATATTTTATCGGCCATAAAAGCCTGGCAGTACCATGACGATTTTGTGTTGTCTAACCTCTGCGGGATGCTGCTGCATCGCAAACTGCTAAGCATTAAGATCAAGAACAAGCCTGTAGACCTGAACAAGCTGGAGGAGAAATTCAGCAAGGTACAGGAGAGGTATAAACTTTCCGCAGAAGAGACGGCCTACTTTGTCTTTCACGGTGCCATTGAGAACAAGGCATATGACCTGGAGCAACAGAATATTATGATTCTCAGGAGTAATGGTAAGCTGACCGATGTGGCTAAGGCTTCAGACCACCTCAATCTAAAGGCGTTGTCCAAAACGGTCACTAAATATTATTATTGCTACCCCAAAAAGGGACATATCGGGCTCTGAACCAGGGGATGAGAAGTACGCGTTCACGCTAATTGAGACTAGCGGAAATAGCGCTGCAGCTGCATTGATGCTACTTCATTTCCATTCGGCATTTTTTCTTACTTTTGTCCCCATCATAGCGATATGAACTAAATCTTTATCATTGGAATTTACAGCGAGTCAGATTGCCGGAATTTTGGAAGGAAAAGTCGTAGGCGACCCGGAAACGGCCGTCCATAAACTGGCTAAAATTGAGGAAGGGGAGAAAGGTTCCCTGACCTTTCTGGCCAACCCAAAATACACCCAGTATATTTATAGTACAGAAGCTTCTATCACTATCGTAAACAAGGACTTTGAGCCTGAACACGAGTTGAAGACCACTCTTATCAAGGTAGAGGATGCCTATAAATCTTTTTCCAAATTACTGGAGTATTACAACCAGGTGAAATTTAATAAAAGCGGGATAGAGAATCCTGTCTTCATTTCAGATAACGCCAAATACGGCGACGATCTATACCTGGGAGCATTTTCATACATCGGGAACAATGTTACGCTGGGGAACAATGTCAAGGTATTTCCGAATGTCTACATCGGGGATAACGTGGTCATTGGGAACGATGTCATTATATTCCCCGGGGCCAAGATCTATTCAGAATCCCTGATCGGGAACGGTTGTGTTATTCACAGCGGGGCGATCATCGGGGCAGATGGATTTGGTTTTGCTCCCAATGCTGAAGGAGAATACAGCAAAGTACCCCAAACTGGAAACGTAATCCTGGAAGATAATGTAGATATCGGTGCCGGGACTACTATAGATCGAGCAACACTAGGTTCTACTATCCTGAGGAGAGGGGTTAAACTGGATAACCAGATACAGATCGCTCATAATGTGGAAATAGGGGAGCATACTGCGATTGCAGCCCAAACCGGTATCGCGGGATCTACGAAGATCGGGAAGAATTGTATGATAGGCGGGCAGGTCGGTATCGTCGGTCATATCGTTATAGGGGATCGCGTAAAGATACAGGCACAATCAGGAGTTGGACGTAATGTGAAGGACGATGAAGTTCTGCAAGGTTCTCCCGCGATCAACTACGGGGATTATAATAAATCATATGTTCATTTTAAAAACTTACCGGGGATCGTGAACAGGGTCCAGGAAATTGAAAAAAATATTAAGAGGGATTAAAACAATGGCAAAACAGAAAACTATCGCTCAGGAGGTAACACTGGAGGGTGTAGGCCTGCATACCGGGGAAAATGTAACAATGAAATTTGTTCCGGCACCGGAGAACCACGGTTTTGTCTTTAAAAGGGTAGACCTGGAGGGGGAACCCCTTATTGAAGCAGATGCCAATTACGTGGTCAATACACAAAGGGGAACCAATCTGGAGAAGAAGGGCGTCAAGATACAAACTTCGGAACACGTGCTTGCTGCCCTGGTAGGTATGGATCTCGATAACGTGATGATTGAACTGAATTCTTCCGAGCCTCCGATCATGGATGGATCATCCAAATTCTTTGTCGAGGCCCTGGAGAAAGCAGGGATAGTTGAACAGGATGAGGAGCGAGAAGAATATATCGTAAAAGATGTTATTTCATTCAGGGATGAAGTCAGTGGGAGTGAGATCACGATAATCCCTTCAGAACAATACCAGGTGACCACAATGGTCGATTTTGGCACCAAGATCCTTGGAACCCAAAATGCTACCCTGGACCAAATGTCAGATTTCAAGGAAGAGATCGCTTCGGCGAGAACCTTCAGTTTTCTTCACGAACTGGAAATGTTACTGGAACACGGTTTGATAAAGGGAGGGGACCTCAATAATGCCATTGTTTATGTGGATAAGGAGATCTCTGATGAAACCATGGTGAAGCTTGAAAAGGCATTTAAGAAAAAGAAACTGTCCGTTAAACCCAACGGTATCCTGGATAACCTAACGCTTCATCATCCCAACGAGGCCGCCAGGCATAAGTTACTGGATGTGGTTGGTGACCTGGCCTTGGTAGGCACCCGTATCAGGGGTAAGGTAATTGCCAATAAACCCGGCCATTACGTAAACACACAATTTGCCAAGAAACTTTCCAAGATCATCAAGGCAGAGAAAAGAAATAATATTCCTCAATATGACCTGAGCCTTCCGCCGCTTATGGATATTCACCAGATCATGGGTATGCTGCCACACAGGCCACCATTCCTCCTGATCGATCGTATCCTCGAGCTTTCGGATGAACATGTCGTAGGGATGAAGAATGTGACCATGAATGAACCCTTTTTTGTGGGTCACTTTCCCGGTGCGCCGGTAATGCCTGGGGTCCTCCAGGTAGAAGCCATGGCCCAGACCGGGGGGATCCTGGTACTGAGTACAGTTCCGGATCCTGAGAATTACCTGACATTCTTTATGAAAATAGATAAGGTTAAATTTAAGCAGAAAGTACTTCCGGGGGATACCCTTATCTTCCACTGCAGCCTGATCACCCCTATCAGAAGAGGAATTTGTCATATGCAGGCTTATGCCTACGCCAACAACAAACTGGTCTGTGAAGCCGAAATGATGGCCCAGATCGCTAAAAAGAAATAATATGAATCAACCCCTGGCCTACATACATCCCGGAGCCAAGATCGCGAAGAACGTAGTCGTTGAACCCTTTACAACCATTCATAATAATGTAGTAATCGGGGAAGGAACCTGGATAGGGTCTAACGTTACCATCATGGAAGGAGCCAGGATTGGTAAGAACTGCAATATTTTCCCCGGCGCTGTTATCTCTGCTCCACCACAGGATCTGAAATATAATGGGGAAGAAACAACGGTAGAGATTGGAAATAATGTCACCATACGAGAGTGTGCTACCATCAATAAAGGAACTTCTGACCGCATGAGAACCGTTATCGGGGACAATTGCCTGATCATGGCCTATTGCCATATTGCGCATGATTGCCTGGTTGGAAAGAACTGTATCTTCTCTAACAATTCTACCCTGGCAGGTCATGTTACCATAGGTGATAACGTGGTATTGGCCGGGCTGGTAGCCGTTCACCAATTTGTCGCAATAGGTAACCATGCCTTTGTAACCGGGGGATCCCTGGTGCGTAAAGATGTGCCGCCATTTGTTAAAGGTGCCCGGGAACCTATGTCTTACGTGGGAATCAATTCGGTCGGACTCCGCAGAAGAGGGTTTGCAGCAGAAAAGATCCGTGAGATCCAAAACATTTATCGTATACTGTACCAGAAGAATTATAATAATTCACAGGCGGTACAGATTATTGAGGCCGAAGTGGAGGCTACCCCGGAAAGGGACGAGATTTTACAATTTATCCGCGATTCACAACGCGGTATCATGAAAGGATATTTCAGTAACAATTAATACATTATGGCAAGCACATCAGATATCAGGAAAGGACTTTGTATCCGGTATAATAACGACATCTATAAGATCATAGAATTCCTGCACGTAAAGCCCGGCAAAGGCCCGGCTTTTGTCAGGACAAAATTAAAGAGTGTTACCAATGGGAAAGTGTTGGAGAATACATTTTCTGCAGGTCACAAAATTGAGGACGTAAGGGTAGAGACCCGTTCTTACCAGTTCCTGTATGCTGATGGTCTTACCTATCACTTCATGAATACAGATGACTACAACCAGATCGCTTTACAGGAAAGCAGCCTGGATACCCCGGAACTTCTGAAGGAAGGTGAAATTGTAACCATCCTCTTCAATACGGAAGACAGCATGCCGCTCTCTGTAGAGATGCCTGCCAGTGTTATTCTCGAAGTTACAGAAACGGAACCCGGTGTTAAAGGGAATACCGCAACCAATGCTACGAAACCTGCAACTGTAGAGACCGGGGCAAGGGTTAATGTTCCCCTCTTTATCAATGAGGGCGACAAGATAAAAATAGACACTGAGAAGGGTAACTATATGGAACGGGCCAAATAATAAAGCCATTCCGTTACCGCACTAAAATCAGCTTATGAAGTTTCCAAGAACCCATTCCTTAAAGGAAATAGCGAATCTTATAGACGCAAGTTACGTGGGTTCTGAAGATTTCCCCGTACAGGGAATGAATGAAATTCATGTAGTCGAAGAGGGGGATATCGTTTTTGTTGATCATCCCAAGTACTATGAGAAGGCCCTGCAATGCGCGGCAACCGTTGTACTGATCAATAAGGAGGTGGACTGCCCGGATGGAAAAGCCCTGCTCATATCTGACGATCCTTTCAGGGATTTTAACCGGCTGAGCAAGCATTTCAGACCTTTTAATTCCTCTTTAAACGCAATTGCCCCTACGGCGAGTATTGGGAAGAACACAGTGATACAGCCCAATGTGTTTATCGGGAATAACGTGGTGATCGGTGATGATTGTGTCATTCATTCCAATGTTTCTATATACGATAATACCATCATTGGCAATAGGGTAAGTATTCATGCCGGCACGGTGCTGGGTGCCGACGGTTTTTATTACAAGAATCGACCAACAGGATTCGATAAGTTAGTTTCCGGGGGTAGGGTAGTCATTGAAGATGATGTGGAACTGGGTGCCATGTGTTCTATAGATAAAGGGGTCACCGCTGATACAACTATCGGGAGCGGAAGCAAGCTGGACAACCAGGTGCAGGTAGGTCATGATACGGTGATCGGGAAAAAATGCCTGATCGCAGCGCAATGCGGCATCGCCGGTTGCGTAATTATCGAGGATGAAGTTACCTTGTGGGGACAAGTCGGAATTACCAGTGCCGTAACTATCGGGGCTAAAGCCATATTACTCGCACAATCCGGTGTCTCTAAAAGCCTGGAGGGCGGGCAGACCTATTTTGGGAGTCCGGCAGAACCGGCCCGGGAAAAAATGAAACAGTTAGCAGTATTAAAGCAGATTCCGGCCATTATTAAACAATTAGATAAACAATTGGACTGAGAATTCTTTACCAATTGTCATCAAACACATATTTTTGTGAAACTTTTAAACAAACTAAGAAAATAATGAGTGTATTAGTCAACAAGGACTCCAAGATCATCGTCCAGGGATTTACCGGTAGCGAAGGAACTTTCCATGCCGAGCAAATGATAGAATATGGCACCAATATTGTCGGAGGGGTAACCCCCGGGAAAGGCGGGCAGGAACATTTGGGGAAACCTGTTTTCAATACAGTCGCTGAAGCCGTAGAAAAAGCAGGTGCAGATACTACCATTATCTTTGTTCCGCCGGCATTTGCTGCCGATGCGATCATGGAAGCGGCAAATGCAGGTATCAAGGTGATCATTACCATCACCGAAGGAATCCCTGTAGCCGACATGGTGAAAGCCTATGCCTATATCCAGGATAAAGATTGCCGACTGATAGGACCTAACTGTCCCGGTGTGATCACCCCGGGTGAAGCCAAGGTAGGTATCATGCCCGGTTTTGTTTTTGAAAAAGGAAAAGTTGGAATTGTTTCCAAGTCGGGAACCCTGACTTACGAAGCTGCAGACCAGGTTGTACGCCAGGGGCTGGGAATCACTACTGCAATTGGGATTGGTGGAGATCCAATCATTGGTACCACAACTAAAGAAGCTGTAGAATTGCTGATCCAGGACCCTGAGACCGAATGCGTTGTGATGATCGGTGAGATCGGGGGGCAATTAGAAGCGGATGCTGCCAAATGGTACAAGGAAAGTGGAAGTAAGAAGCCAATCGTAGGTTTTATCGCAGGTGAGACCGCACCAGCCGGAAGAACCATGGGGCATGCCGGAGCCATTGTCGGTGGAAGTGATGACACTGCCCAGGCTAAAAAACGAATCATGCGCGAATGCGGAATCCACGTAGTGGACTCCCCGGCAGAGATCGGAAAGAAAGTAAAGGAAGTTGTTGGATAGATAACTTTGACATAGCATTTAAAGATCCCGCATACTGCGGGATTTTTTTTCAGTAGTCTGTAGAACAACGCTTATATTTGAGTAACCGATCCATGGGTGTCAGGTAGTCTTATCTTTTACATAACCAATCTCGGATCGGGATATAGCATAACCA
>JABDLH010000045.1 GCA_013003145.1 Flavobacteriaceae bacterium
CCATCATACATCACTTTATCGGCCATCAGCGAAAACTCGACCTGGTTCGCCGCCACCGGGATGGCAGATTCTATAAGTTTCACCTGGGAAGGAGTAAAATTAGAAACGCCAAAAGCCCGAATCTTCCCGTCTTTCTTAAGTTGTTCCACTGCAGAAGCAATTTCCTCCGGCTGCATCAATGGACTTGGCCTATGCAGCAAGAAAAGGTCAAGGTAATCCGTACGGAGTTTAGAAAGGGACTGTTCTGCAGACCAAATGATATAATCCTTACTGTAATTGTAGTGCTTTATGGTATTGTCCCTGTTTTCACAGACATACTGTATCCCGCATTTACTGATCAGCTGTATGTGCTCCCTGCTAATACTACTCCCGGCAAAAGCAGCTCCAAAATCGGCTTCGGTAGTATAGGCACCGTAAATATCTGCATGGTCAAAAGTGGTAAGCCCAAGCTCCAGGCAGTGGTGCATCATGGCCTCCATCTCCTTGGCAGAATATTTCTTACCCCAGCTACCCCAGGTCATGGTCCCTGCTATGATCCTTGAAAACAGTAATTGCTCATTTTTCATAAAAATATCGTTATTTAGGCCTGAGGGTAACTTTGCGGTTGTCTGATAATCCTGTTAAAAAAATTCAGGTCAAAGAGCGAAGCATCTCAAAAAACCGGTTGGTCTGCCAATGGGATGAATTTATAAAATAAATCCCTTAAATCCTTCATAAAACTCAGGGGTTTCGGCTATTTTTAACCAATCGTTAACAGGCATTATATAAATTAATTTTGAATTTCGCCTTTGTATCTACCAACTACAACCAACGGATATTATAATACTTGCATATGGAAGACAATACAGCTGTGGATATAAGCGCGGTGAATGAAAAGATAGCTCAGGAAAGCGCCTTTATAGACCTGCTCAGGTTGGAAATGAATAAAGCCATAGTCGGGCAAAAGCACATGGTAGAACGACTGCTCATCGGTCTTTTGGGACAAGGGCATATTTTGCTGGAAGGTGTACCCGGGCTTGCTAAAACCCTTGCCATTACTACGCTGTCTAAAGCAGTAAAAGGAAGCTTCAGCAGGATACAGTTTACACCGGACTTACTTCCTGCAGACGTGGTTGGAACCATGATCTACAATATCAAGGAAAATGATTTTTCAATAAAAAAGGGACCCATCTTTGCCAATTTTGTATTGGCTGATGAGATCAACAGGGCGCCTGCCAAAGTGCAATCGGCCCTGCTCGAAGCCATGCAGGAACGCCAGGTGACCATAGGGGATGAAACATTTCTCCTGGACCAGCCTTTTCTCGTTATGGCAACGCAGAACCCCGTGGAACAGGAAGGGACTTATCCTTTACCGGAGGCCCAGGTAGACCGGTTTATGCTTAAAACCGTCATAGACTACCCGAAACTCAATGAAGAGCAACTTATCATCCGCCAGAACCTCAAGGGAACTCCTGCCGATATTAAGCCGGTGATCACCCTTGAGCAGATCAGGAGTGCTCAGAAGGCCGTGAGGGAAGTGTATATGGATGAAAAGATTGAACAGTATATCCTGGACCTGGTCTTTGCAACCCGTTACCCGGAAAAGTATGACCTGGCCGAATTAAAGCCATTGATAAGTTTTGGAGCTTCGCCGCGAGGAAGCATCAATATGGCCAATGCAGCTAAATGTCATGCTTTTATTAAACGCCGCGGTTACGTTATCCCAGAGGATGTTCGCGCTGTAGTACACGATATCCTGAGACACAGGATCGGGATCACTTACGAAGCAGAAGCAGAAAATATCACCTCGGAAGAAATTATTAATCGCATCGTTAACGAGATCGAAGTTCCTTAGTGGGTTCGGCTGATTTTTGGCCCAGGTATCGCAACTGTTCTTCTGAACCATACCTTAAACCTTGACCACTTATGGACACCAAGGAGTTACTCAAGAAAGTACGTAAAATTGAAATAAAGACACGAAGGCTGTCCGACCATATTTTTGGTGGGGAATACCACTCTACGTTTAAAGGTAGGGGGATGACCTTCAGTGAAGTAAGACAATACCAGTTTGGGGATGATGTGCGATCTATAGACTGGAATGTCACCGCACGCTATAACGAACCCTTTGTCAAAGTTTTTGAGGAAGAACGGGAGCTGACCATGATCCTTATGGCAGACATCAGTGGATCCGAACTTTTTGGAACCAATTCCCAGTTCAAGAAAGAAATTATCACGGAGATCTCAGCTACCTTGGCATTTTCCGCATTACAGAACAATGATAAGGTTGGCCTCATCTTATTCTCGGACGAGATAGAATTATTTATTCCCCCCAAGAAAGGCAAAAGCCACGTGCTCCGGATTATCAGGGAACTCCTGGAATTCCAGCCGAAAAGCAAAAAAACCGATATCACCGGTGCCCTTAAATTCCTAAGCAGTATTCTCAAGAAAAAAGCTATCGTATTTGTATTATCCGACTTTCTTGCCTCTGGCTACGAACAGAACCTGAAGATCGCCGGGAAGAAACACGATGTTACCGGCATCAGGGTCTATGATGAACGGGAAACCGAAATCCCGAACCTGGGCATGGTCCCTGTACAGGATGCGGAAACCGGGGAAGTGAAACTGGTGAACACGGCATCAAAAAGTGTTCGCATGTCTTACGGGCAGTACTACAAAGATCACGTGGATTATTTCAGGGAGGTATTTGCCAAGTCGGGCTGTGGTGTTCTTAGCTGCCGGGTCGATGAAAGTTATGTGAAAAAATTACTGGGCTATTTTAAACAACGATCATGATGGCTTTCAGTAGATACATAAAAAGCACTCCACTCCAGCTCCTGTCCCGGCAAAATTGGGTCATTGGCTGCATCGTTTTCCTTTGCCTTACCATGGCAACGGCACAGGAGACACCAAAAGTTTTCGGAGAAGCAGATACTACTGCGATCCGGATTGGAGAGCAGATCAAGTATTCAATTTTCGTTGAAGCAGATACGACGGACCAGGTGATTTTCCCTGAAGGTCAGACCTTCTCCCCCCTGGAAACCGTAGAATCCTTTAAAACGGACACGACCCGTTCCGGTAGCCGTATGATGCTGCAGAAGATGTATGCCCTGACTCAGTTTGATTCCGGCTACTATAAACTGCCTGTACAGCGGATAGATATAAACGGCAAGGGTTATTTTACAGATTCTCTGTCAATCGCTGTGAATACTGTCCCTGTA
>JABDLH010000072.1 GCA_013003145.1 Flavobacteriaceae bacterium
TATTTCCCGGAAAAACTGGAAAAATGCCCGGCTTTTTCCCCATAGCCACCCAGTTCTTTCAGGAGCGTGGGGTAGAGCAGCCTGCGGACGAGGGTGCTTTTTCCGCTACCGGATACACCGGTGACGACGGTAAGCATGTTGAGCGGAAAGCTTACGTCTATATTTTTCAGGTTATGCTCCCTGGCACCTTTAATTGTTATGAAATTCTTGGATGTCCTTCTTTTGGTCGGCAAGGCGATCTCCTCTGTGCCATTCAAATAGCCGGCTGTAAGGGAATCGGACCTTTTGATATCATCGAGTGTGCCCTGGGCTACGACCTCCCCGCCATGTGTGCCTGCCTCCGGACCAATATCGATGATCTCATCAGCAGCCTTCATAATATCTTCGTCGTGCTCTACTACGATGACCGTATTGCCCAGGTCGCGCAGGGAAAGCAGCACTTCTATCAGGTTTTCTGTGTCTTTGGGATGCAGGCCAATACTGGGTTCATCCAGGATGTACATAGAGCCTACCAGGCTACTGCCTAAGGAGGTGGCCAGGTTAATACGCTGACTCTCCCCACCGGATAAGGTGTTAGACCGCCGGTTCAGGGTCAGGTAGGTAAGGCCTACTTTAGAGAGATAGGTGAGACGGGTTGTTATCTCAGTCAGGAGTCTTTTGGCAATGGTCTGGTCGTGGTCGTTTAATTCCAGCTGCTGGAAATAATTCAGCAAGCTATCGATAGGCAGTTCTACCAATTCGGGCAGGGTTTTATCACCTACCTTAATAAATTCTACCTCTTTTCTGAGTCGGCGTCCTTTGCATTCACTACACAAGGTTTTGCCCCGGTAGCGTGATAGCATAACCCGGTTCTGGATCTTATAGCTCTTTTCCTCCAGCATACGGAAGAAGTCGTGGAGCCCGGTAAAATGTTCATTTCCGTCCCAAACCAGCTGTTTTTGGGCTTCAGTAAGCTCAAACCAGGGTTTATGGATAGGGAAATCAAATAGGTGTCCGCTGTTGACCAACAGATCCCGGTACTTGCTCAATTTCTCTCCCCGCCAGGGAAAGACGGCGTTTTCATAGACCGATAAGGCAGTATTGGGCACGACCAGGTCTGGATCTATCCCGATCACATCGCCATAGCCCTCGCACTTAGAACAAGCCCCATAGGGGTTATTAAAACTGAAAAGGTGCACATTGGGATCCGGGAACGAAATGCCATCCAGCTCAAATTTATTACTGAATTCCAGCTGTTTCCCGCCATCTACTTCTTCCAGGATGCAGCGGCCGCTGCCTTCAAAGAAGGCTGTATCTATGGCATTGCCCAGCCGGTTGTAGAAATCCTCCTCTTCTCTTTTGATGACCCTGTCTACGACCAGGAAGAAATCGTGGCCCAGGTCTTTTGGGGCATCTTCAATACGGATCACATCGCCATTGGTGCGGATCCGGGCATAGCCTTGCTGGGTAAGGATCTCCAGTGTTTTTTGTACGTCCCTGTCTTCCGGGATATGTACCGGGGCCAGGAGCAGGAGCCTGTCGCCATCCGAATACTTTTTTACGGCATCGAGCACATCGCTGACCGTATCTTTTTTCACTTGTCTGCCGGAAATGGGGGAGTAGGTTCTCCCGATCCGGGCATACAGCAGTTTTAAATAATCATAGATCTCTGTAGTAGTGCCTACGGTAGAACGCGGATTGGTAGAATTCACTTTTTGTTCAATGGCAATGGCCGGCGCAATACCTTTAATATAATCTACCTTGGGCTTATCCAGCTTCCCCAGGAATTGGCGGGCATAGGAAGAAAGGCTTTCCACATAGCGGCGTTGCCCTTCTGCATAGAGCGTGTCAAAGGCCAATGACGACTTCCCTGAGCCTGATAAACCGGTAATTACTACTAGCTTATTCCGGGGGATTACTACATCAATATTTTTCAAATTGTGCAGTTTGGCCCCCTTGATGATGATATTTTTTTTCGGATCTACCTGGGAAAGGACGCGCATTTTTCTCGTTCAAGAGCGCAAAGATACGACAAGCGACAACCAAAAACCAGTCGGCCTTATTTCACCACACTTTTCGATGAAATGACAACAATGTTTGCACGTCGTATGCATTTTTTTCTATCTTTGGGTCCTAGATAACTGCTAAACAAGCGCTTATACAGTAGAATTACTTTTTTGATTTATAGCCTATTAGCTAGGTAACAGAAGCCCACCCGATGGGAGCTGTGCCGCCCCTAATGTTAACCAAAAAAGTAATTTCGTATGGAACTACAGCTCGAAGATGCAGTACTAATTCAAAACTATATCCAGGGTGACGAAAAAGCCCTCGAGGTTCTCATCAACCGACACAATCAACGACTTACCAGTTTTATTTATTCTAAGGTGCACAATAGAAGTGTTACCGAAGATATTTTTCAGGATACCTTTATTAAGGTGATCCGCACCCTAAAACGCGGTGCCTATAATGAGGAGGGGAAATTCCTTCCCTGGTGTATGCGCATTGCGCATAACCTGGTTATAGACCATTTCAGGCGCAACCGCAAGATGCCACGTTTTGAAGGGCATAGCGACTTCAATATCTTTTCCGTGCTGGGCGACGACAAGCTAAATGCCGAAGGCCAGCTGATCAAAAGCCAGATAGACAGTGATGTAAGTGAACTGATCAAGGAATTGCCTGCAGATCAGCAGGAAGTGATCAATATGCGTATGTACCGCGACATGAGTTTTAAGGAGATCGCCGAAAACACGGGGGTTAGCATTAATACGGCTCTGGGCCGCATGCGTTATGCACTGATCAATCTGCGTAAGATCATTGAACAAAATAATATCGTCTTAACGAATTAAACGGGTTTTTGCCGAGTAAACAACCGCTTCCTTTGCTTGCTGCCGTTATTTAGGCAACCAAGACAACAACAAATGGAAGAAATTTACTCTACCCCCGAAAGTAAATGCAAGCTTGTAAAGACAAGAAAGCATAAGATTGATGCGCTTCTGGCCTTTTCAAAAAGCCTGCATATTGTTAAACACAAAGGCAAGTCCTTTGAGAATAACCTGAATTAACAGGACAAAGTTCCCTGAATTTCAAGATAGGATCCCTCTTGCTGGCGCTGGAGGGATTTTTGTTTGATAGTTGTTAGTTCCTAGTTCCTGGTTCTTAGTTCTTAGTATCTAGTCATTTCGAACCGACGTGTCCGCCGTAGCCTTGGCGAAGGCGGAAGGAGCGTGAGAAATCTCACGAGATTTGACAGTTAGCTAAATGCTATTGCAAGCTCTCCAATACAGCGATAAACTCCTTGCCATCACC
>JABDLH010000093.1 GCA_013003145.1 Flavobacteriaceae bacterium
AATTCAACTAACCCATGCAGAATAAAGGACTTATAAAGCTTTTTGCCTTCCTATTCGGGATTGTCAGTATTTATCAATTGTCTTATACTTTCATTTCCAGCAAAGTGGAAAAGGATGCTGAGGTTTACGCCGCAACCGCAATTCCGCCTACAGAAGAGGATTATGTGGCGAAGAGGGAAGCGCTTGAAGCCTCTTATCTGGACTCAATAGCCAAGAATCCTATCCTGGGATTTACCAGTTATGAAGAAGCGAAGGAAGAAGAGTTAAATAAAGGACTGGACCTTAAAGGAGGTATTAATGTCACCCTGCAGATTTCCGTAAAAGATATTTTAAAAGGCCTGGCAGACAATACAAAAAATCCTGTTTTTAATAAGGCTTTAGAAGATGCTGATGCAGCTTCCACCAGCAGTGACGACACTTATTTAGACCTGTTTTTTGATGCTTTTGATCAGATAAAAGGGGACGTAAAACTCGCCTCCCCGGATATTTTTGCGAACAAGGGGTTAAGCGATGAAATTAACTTTCAGATGACGGATGATGAGGTGAAACCCATCATACGAAGAAAAATAGATGAATCTGTAGTCTCTGCCTTTGAAGTACTAAGAGAACGTATCGACGGTTTCGGGGTAACACAGCCCAATATTCAAAGGGAGGGAAATTCCGGTAGAATTCTTGTTGAATTACCCGGAGCAAGAGATATTGCCCGAGCTCAGGAACTCCTTTCGAGTACCGCCCAACTGGAATTTTGGGAGACCTATGAAGGGGGGAACCAGAGTCTGATCAATTTCCTGATCCAGGCTAATAATGAGCTTAAATCTATTGTAGAAGACCTGGAAGAAGAGGAAGTTAAGGAAGAGTCAGAAATAGATTCCCTATTGTCCGATGTTGCTCAGGATTCATTAGATCTTTCAACAGAAAAGAATCCCCTCATTGATATATTACAGATCCCTGGGCCTAACTACGCCATAGGAGTGGCTTCAGTAAAAGATACTGCCCAGATTGGGGAATGGTTAAGGATGCCGGAGATCCGCCGTTTATTACCGGCAGATGTTCAATTCACAAAATTCCTCTGGGAACGCCCTGCAAAAGATTCTGAAGTAGCTGCCCTTTATGCCCTCAAGTCTAACCGGGACAATCTTCCCCGGATCAGCGGAGATGTGGTCAGCGATGCCAGGGATCAGTTCGATCAGTTTAACAGGCCGGCTGTGGGGATGGACATGAACGTCAGGGGAGCAAAACTCTGGGAGAAGTTAACCAGTGAAGCCAACCTTAACAATACCGGGATCGCAATTGTCCTGGATAACAAAGTATATACTGCTCCGGGCGTTTCACAGGTAGGAGGGATCTCCGGGGGTAGCTCTGAAATTACAGGGAGTTTTACCGTAAATGAGACCAAGGATATCTCCAACGTACTGCGTGCCGGGAAACTACCTGCTTCCGCAGAGATCATCGATTCCTTTGTGGTAGGCCCATCACTTGGTCAGGAAGCCATAGACAGTGGTTTTATGTCTTTCCTTATCGCCTTTATTTTTGTTCTGATCTGGATGATCTTCTACTACGGCAAAGCGGGGATCTTTGCAGATATTGCGCTGATATTTAACATCGTTCTCATTTTCGGGGTTCTGGCTAGTCTGGACGCCGTACTTACATTGCCGGGGATCGCCGGTATCGTATTGACCATAGGGATGTCTGTTGATGCCAACGTGCTGATCTTTGAACGGATAAAAGAAGAAATAGCAAAAGGCAAAGGGAAAAGCCAGGCCATTTCCGATGGTTTCAGCAATGCCCTTTCTTCCATTCTGGATGCCAACATCACCACGGGTTTAACCGCCCTGATTTTACTGGTGTTCGGTTCCGGACCTATTAAAGGCTTTGCAACCACGCTGATCATCGGGATACTTACCTCCCTGTTTACGGCAATATTTATCACGAGATTGTTAGTAGATTGGTATATCTCCGGGAAGAACAGGCGCCTGGATTTTTCTACCCCCATTACTAAGAATCTATTCACCAACCTGAGTATTAATTTCCTTGGAAAGAGAAGGATAGCCTATATCATGTCTGCAATTTTAGTAGGTGTGGGGCTGTTTTCACTGTTTACTCAGGGACTGGATCAGGGGGTAGATTTCGTCGGGGGCCGGAACTATCAGATCAGATTTGTCAACCCGGTGAATCCGTCCGAAATATCGGCCGAACTGTCCGAATCTCTGGGTAGTGCAAGCGCGAAAATTTTCGGGGATGCCAACCAGATAATGGTAACCACCAAATACAAAGTTGCAGAAGGAGGGACAGAGGTGGACAATGAGATCCTGGACAGCCTTTATGTCAACTTACAGAAATATCTGCCGGATGGTACAACCAGGTCCGACTTCATTCCCGGCGGCACTAACGATAATATTGGGGTTATGAAATACCGCAAGGTAGGACCCACTATCGCAGATGATATTAAAAAGAACGCTTTATGGGCAATTATAGGTTCTCTGGCTGTTGTCTTTTTGTATATCCTGCTCCGGTTCAGAAAATGGCAATTCTCATTGGGTGCCGTTACCGCAGTTTTTCACGATGTACTTATAGTTCTGGGGATATTCTCCCTAACCAGTAAGATCATGCCGTTTAGTATGGAAATAGATCAGGCTTTTATTGCCGCAATACTTACGGTAATCGGGTACTCCCTTAACGATACGGTGGTGGTGTTTGAC
>JABDLH010000102.1 GCA_013003145.1 Flavobacteriaceae bacterium
GTCGGTCAGTAGATCCGGGTTGGTAACAACCAACAGTATAAAGGAATTACGAATATTTGAAATCATCTGATGAAGCAGGATTATTACGAAATATTAGGCATTGAAAAAAGTGCCAGTGCAGCGGAAATTAAAAAGGCGTATCGAAAGAAAGCTATTCAGTACCACCCCGATAAGAACCCGGGGGATACCAAGGCAGAAGAATTGTTCAAGAAAGCTGCCGAGGCTTACGAAGTACTGAGCGACCCTGACAAAAGGGCTCGTTATGACCAGTATGGCCATGCTGCATTTGAAGGTGGTGGTTTCGGCGGTGGCGGAATGAATATGGATGATATCTTCAGCCAGTTCGGCGATATCTTTGGAAGCGCCTTCGGTGGTGGCTTTGGAGGATTTGGTGGTTTTGGCGGTGGCGGTCAGCGCCGTGTCAAAGGAAGCAACCTTCGTATCCGGGTCAAACTTACGCTTGAAGAAGTAGCCCATGGGGTTGAGAAAAAAGTGAAGGTGAAACGGAAAACCCAGGCTGCTGGGGTAACCTATAAGACCTGTCCAAGTTGTAATGGAGCGGGGCAGGTAACTAAGATCACCAATACCATCCTGGGAAGAATGCAGACTGCTACTACTTGTTCTAGTTGTAGCGGTAGTGGGCAAGTGATAGATAACAGGCCGTCAGGTGCTGATGCACAAGGCCTGGAGATGAAAGAAGAGACCGTCTCTATCAAGATACCGGCCGGTGTAGAGGAAGGTATGCAGTTGAAAGTTAGCGGTAAGGGGAACGAAGCACCGGGTAACGGCTTCCCCGGAGATCTGCTGGTGGCTATCGAGACCGAAGAACACCCTACTTTAAAGCGAGAAGGAGACAACCTGCATTATGACCTCTATATCAGTTACCCGGATGCCGTTCTCGGAACTTCCAAGGAAATTGATACGGTAGGAGGAAAAGTGCGAATTAAGCTGGAGGCCGGTATACAATCCGGAAAAATCCTGAGGTTGCGCGGTAAAGGAATTACCAGTATCAATGGCTACGGTGCTGGAGACCTGTTAGTGCATGTCAATGTATGGACGCCTAAAGACCTGAATAAAGAACAACGCGAATTTTTTGAAAAGATGCAACAGCACGAGAATTTTGAGCCAAATCCGGAAGCATCGGACAAATCCTTCTTTGAGAAGGTGAAAGACATGTTCTCTTAAGATTTTGATCCTATTAAAATAAAAAATGTATATTTGAAATAATATTGGGAGACCAATATTAATTTTCTTTTTCATAGCAATTTTTTTCCCATCCTTAATCCAATTAAGGGTGGGTTTTGTTTTTTAAGACCTTTTATAGTTAATTTATTTTAAGGTTAACTCATTGAATTAGTGGGTTTTATGATTTTTGTCCTGTGAATGGGGGTGTTGTAAAACAAACTGTTAATCCACAACCTTTTTTGGAGCAAATCTCTATCTTTGGGAAAATTGCTTTCATGAGTATTATCCTGGCTGCAGAGCAGGTTTCCAAACAGTTCGGAAACCATACGGCTCTGAACAAGGTTTCCTTAGAAATTCCTAAAAACAGTATCTACGGCTTGTTGGGTCCCAACGGCGCAGGTAAGACAACGCTTATTCGCATTATCAACCAGATCACTTACCCGGATTCGGGTAGGGTATTCTTTGATGGGGAGGCTTTGCAACCTAAGCATATCGCCATGATAGGTTACCTGCCGGAAGAGCGTGGTCTATATAAAAGCATGAAAGTAGGGGAGCAGGCCCTGTACCTGGCCCAGCTCAAAGGAATGGGGAAGGCAGAGGCAAAACAGAAGCTAAAATTCTGGTTTGACCGCCTCGATATTGGTGATTGGTGGAATAAGAAGATACAGGAACTCTCTAAGGGGATGGCACAGAAGATACAGTTCATCGTTACCGTGCTGCATCAACCCAAATTATTGATTTTTGATGAGCCATTTAGTGGTTTTGACCCAATTAACGCCAACATCATCAAGGACGAGATTCTCAAACTTAGGGAGCAGGGCACTACTATCATATTTTCCACCCACAGGATGGAATCTGTGGAAGAGCTATGTGAATACATCGCCCTATTGCATAATTCGGAAAAGATCCTGGATGGTAAGTTATCAGAGATCAAAAGAGCCTATAAGAACAATGTCTTTAAAGTAGGGCTGGAGACAGATCATGGTGATGATTTGCTGAAAGAGCTTGCACATACCTTCCAGATCACGAAAACTTCTTATGACCCGCAGGACAGGCAGCTGAATTTCAGGGTGCAATTGCCTTCAGATGACACCCGCGAATTCCTGGCCCACATCTCTGCCAGGGCTAGTATCAATAATTTCCTGGAGACTATTCCTTCGGCTAATGATATTTTTATCCAAACCATTCAAAGCAAGAATCTAGATGAGTAAATTGGGTCTTATTATTCGCAGGGAATACCTGGCCAAGGTCAGGAACAAATCGTTTGTGATCATGACCTTCCTGTCACCTATTCTCATGGTGGGTATGGTGGTCCTTATCGCTTACCTTACCAAGGTAAATGACAGCGATAAACGCGTGATCGCTATCCTGAACGAGAGCAGTTATTTTGAGAACGACTTTAAGATCACACCCAGCACTTCATATGTCTCTTTTAAAGACCTGGACCTGGAAAAAGCCATGGACAGTACCAGTAATATGGGCTTTTACGGCCTGCTTCATATTCCGGAGAGCAATTCCTTACTCGATGCGGCGGAGAATTCCTCTTTCTATACCAAGGATACGCCCAGTACATCGGTCATCGATATTATCGAGGATGTCTTCCAGGAACGTATCCGGGAGGTAAAACTGGAAGAGCTGGGGGTTTCCAGCGCCCAGTATGCGGATATGCGCAACCAGTATGAGATCCGGACCGCAACCTTTACCGGGAAGGTCAATGTGAAAGGGATAAACGAGATCAAGGCGATCATAGGCGGCGGATTTGGTTATATGATCATGATGTTCATTATCATCTACGGCGGCTTTGTGATGCGAAGCGTTATCGAAGAAAAGACAAGTCGGGTTATCGAGGTTATCATATCCTCGGTAAAACCCTTCCAGCTTATGCTGGGAAAAATTCTCGGGAATTCCCTGGCGGGGATTACCCAGTTTGCGATCTGGATCATCTCGGCAGGCCTGCTGATGTCTGCCCTGGTGGTTTTCCTGGATCTGGATCCGTCGGGCTTCAGTAATGCAGCTGCCATGCCGGGCGGGGGAGTGAACAGCCTGGCGCCCAACCCCGCAGCAGACAATGCCACGCTGCAGCGATATGCCGAAGAGCTTTTCCAGATCCCCTGGCTGATGCTTATTTGCTTCTTCGTTGTATACTTCCTGCTCGGTTATCTTATATATAGTTCAATCTATGCCGCTATCGGGGCCGCAGTAGACAATGAGACCGACACCCAACAGTTTATATTCCCAATCATACTCCCACTGATGCTGGCCATATACGTCGGCTTCTTTT
>JABDLH010000104.1 GCA_013003145.1 Flavobacteriaceae bacterium
TTTCCGAAAAATGATGGGCTTCAAACAGTTCTACCATCTGCTTCCCCAGGGCCTCGTTGATCTCAAAATACAGCCTTCCACCACTACTAAGCGAAACTGAAGCGAGTTCAATGATTCTCCTGTAAAATTTAAGAGGATCTTTATCCGGGACAAATAGGGCAAGCGACGGTTCAAAGTTCTTGACATTCCTGCTCATTGCTTCCTTTTCCGACTCCTGTACATAGGGCGGGTTAGAGACGATTATATCCCAGGTTTTTTCGCTGATATCCTCCTCCAGGATATTACATTGTTTAAATTGAATAGTACACCCCTGCGCCTGTGCATTTTCGCGGGCCATCTGCAGTGCTTCCCCGGAGACATCCACAGCCGTTACAGAGGCAGAAGGTAATTTAGATGAAAGACCGATCGCGATACAACCACTACCTGTGCCCACATCCAGGATTCGAAGACCTGGACTTGCCGTAACATGATCATCCAGGATCCAACGAACGAGCTCTTCGGTTTCGGGGCGTGGGATCAGGGTGTGCTCATTCACGGACAGCTCCATATCCATAAAATGTGTCTTCCCGGTAATATACTGTACCGGGTATTCTTTTTTTAAGCTGGATAACGCCTTAAATAAAGGTGCTTCTTCCCCCTTGTTCAACATCAGGTCGGGTTTCATGACCAGTATAAATCGTTCAAATCCCAGGAAATGACCAACCAGGATTGAAAAAAAGCTGGATACTTCTTCCCTGGGGTATATCCCATCGAGTTCCTCGTGATAAATATCCTTGATCGTTCTTAACAGCATTGACAATTATAAATTCATGGACATCCAAACCTTGCACTTTCCATGCCCGGTATTGCCCATTGGGCCCTGCAGGTAATTAAAACCATGTTTTTCATACATTGCCAGGGCAGTTTTCATCTGTGGCATAGTTTCCAGGTAGCAGGTCTTGTAGCCGAAAGATTGTGCGTATTCCAAGCACTTTGTTAGCATACTGCCCCCTAGTCCTCTTCCCCTGGCCTCTGGTGAGAAATACATTTTCTGCAACTCACAAACTGATTCCTTCCCATCTTGCAGCTGCGCGATTCCGGATCCTCCCATGATTTGCCCATCAATTTCCAGGACCAGGTAGACTGAGCGATCCTGGCTGTAAAACTGGTACAAATTGTCCAGTGATTCATCTGCCATGGTAGACCCGGTTGCAGGAACGTTATGAGCGATCAGAACAGAGCGGATTATGACTGCTAATGCCTCATTATCAGCAGCCCTGATCTCCCGTATGATAACCGACTCCATATTCTACTTGAATAACCTATTTTTGCGAGGTGAAGATACATGAAAAATATATTTCACGGGCCATCGAGATTGGCCGGAATGCTTTGGGTACGGCTGCTCCTAATCCCATGGTTGGCTGTGTCATCGTCTATGATCAAAAGATTATTGCAGAAGGCTATACCAGTCCTTTCGGAGGTCCTCATGCCGAGGTGAATGCCATCAACGCGGTGAGCGACAAGGGCCTTCTTTCACAGTCTACCTTATATGTTACCCTGGAACCCTGTTCGCATTATGGCAAGACTCCGCCTTGTGCCGATTTGATCCGGAAACACCGTATTCCACGAGTGGTTATCGGCCTGGTAGACCCACATGACAAGGTAGCGGGCAAGGGAATAAAACATTTGGAAGAAGGCGGTGCTGAGGTGATCACAGGGGTAATGGAAAAACAATGCAGGGAACACCATAAAAGATTCCTTAGTTTTCATGAAAAGAAGAGACCTTATATCATCCTGAAATGGGCTCAAACCCAGGATGGCTTTATGGCACCGGATAAAGCAGAGCGAAATAAGGACCCACAGCCTTTTTGGATCACCGGCAAAAGTTCCAGGCAACTCGTACATCAATGGAGAAGCCAGGAGCAGGCCATATTGGCAGGAACCAATACTGTACTGGAAGATAACCCCCGCCTGGATGTACGTGAATGGCTGGGTCGCTCCCCGCTTAGGATAGTATTGGACCCTGAGGTGAAGCTGGAAAATAGCTGCCATGTATTACAGACTCCTCCCCTGACCTTTCGGGTTACCCAACACGGGACAACAGCAGATGAAAATGCTAACCTGAAACATCGTACCATAGATTTTAGCCACCCGATTGCCTCACAATTAAGTGATCTCTTATACCGGGAAAATATCAATAGTGTAATCGTGGAAGGAGGCGCAAAGACATTAGAGGCTTTTATCGACTCGGGCCTGTGGGATGAGGCCAGGATTTTTACAGGACCCAATAAGTTTGGTACTGGGCTGCGAGCGCCGTCACTGAGTGGAACCGTAATCCAGGAAAATAAAATAGGTGCCGACCATTTAAAAATAGTTCGGAATGATCAATAATATAATTTTCGATTTTGGGGATGTATTTTTAAACCTGGACAAAAGCGCACCCTACCGCAGTTTGTCCGAGCAGGAATTGTTCGAGGCCGGGCCAGAACTATACGCTATCAATTCAGCCTACGAGACCGGTTCATTAGACAGCCCCACCTTCATTAAGCGGATGGGCCAATTGTTCAAAGGCAGGTCTTCGCACGAATTAGAATTGTTATGGAATTCAATGCTACTGGATCTACCTGAAGAAAGACTAAAATTCGCAGAAGAATTATCAAATTCCGCATCCTACAGGCTTTTCCTGCTCAGTAATACCAACGAGTTGCATATCTCTCATGTTATGGCCAGCATTGGCAGGGACAGGTACAACCGCTTTAGGAACTGCTTTGAACAATTTTATTTATCTCACGAAATCGGCCTGAGAAAACCGGAGGAAGCAGTGTTCCGCTTTGTACTGGAAGAAAATGGACTTATAGCCGAAGAAACCCTGTTTGTCGATGATACCCTGGAACATGTAGAGGCTGCTCGCAGGGTGGGTATCCAAGGCTGGCACCTGCAGGTGGGTAAGGAAGACATTACCGAACTTAAATCCAGGCTCTGATATGATCGATCTCGCATTCAGCATACTCTCTTCCAGCCTCATCTTTGTTATTTTCAAATATTATGCGGTATACCGTGTAAATACCTTGTACGCCATTGTATTTAATTATATGACAGCAGCCACGGTGGGTATCTTTTTCTTTAAAGGAACTCCTGATTTTGCTGCGGTCCCATCTTCGCCCTGGTTCCCCGTAGCACTGGGATTAGGGCTGATGTTTATTATCGTATTCAACCTGATGGCCACAACTTCCCAGAAATTAGGTGTTTCTGTGGCATCCGTCGCCACAAAAATGTCCTTGGCCATACCGGTAATGGCCGGGGTGCTTCTATATAAGGAAGAATTGGGTCCCTTAAAAATACTAGGAATCATTCTCGCCCTGGCGGCGGTTTATTTTGCCTCGGTAAAAAAGAAAAAGATCACCGTACAGAAGGATGCCCTCCTCTGGCCCATGTTAGTTTTCCTCGGTTCAGGAATTATTGATACAACGATAAAATACCTGGAAGAGCGGCTAGTGACCACAGAAGAATTCCCTTTGTTTACCACCTCCCTGTTTGCGGCCGCCGGTAGTGTTGGATTGATCATACTGGCTGTTCATGGGCTGCAGGGACGGCTAAAACTTAGCTGGAGAGCTGTGGTGGGTGGGATCGTACTGGGGGTTCCCAATTATTTTTCTATTTTCTTCCTGTTAAGAGCACTGCAAAGTGAGAGCCTGAACAGTGCATCCATTTTCACCATTAACAATGTAGCAATCGTAATGTTTTCCACCCTCTTGGGAATAGTACTATTTAAGGAAAACATAAGCCCGAGAAACTGGGGCGGAATTGCGCTTGCGGTAGTCAGTATATTGTTGGTAGCTTTGTTCTGATGGATCATAAACCCGGAGACACCTACAAAACCTTAAGAGCACCTTCCCCGGAAGTACTGTTCAAGGACCGAAAAAGTAAATTCTTCGGATATGCTTTCCCGGTTCGCACTGAGGAAGAAATCAAGGACATCATCGAAAATATCCGTCAAAACCATAAAGCGGCAGGCCATGTGTGTTATGCCTGGCGGCTGGGAATCAGGAAGAAAAAACACAGGGCCAACGATGACGGGGAACCTAACAATTCTGCCGGGATGCCTATCTACGGACAGATCCGTTCTTATGATCTTACCAATGTACTTATTGCGGTAGCCAGGATTTACGGGGGTACCAAACTGGGTGTAGGCGGACTCATCCAGGCTTATAAAACGGCTGCTCAGCAGGCCCTGGATGCGGCTACTATCATAGAAAAAGTAGTGATGAAGGATTTCCGGTTGAAATTCGAATACCCAGAAATGGATAAGGTGATGCGTACCATCAGCCAGGTAGAAGCTGAGATCCTTTCCCAGGAAATGGAAATGGACTGCACCATTGAGGTAGCCATCCGCGAAAGCGATGGTGAAAGATTCATTGCGCTAATGAAGCCTTTTATCGGTGTAGAGGTCACAGAAATTGAAGCCGATTAAACGGCTGATTCCATAAAGTTAACCCTGAGCCCCAATCTTCTCCAGTAAGTAATCCGGACATTTCATGGGCCGTTTGGTTTTCATATCCATAAATACCAGCACGGTATTGGCCGTAGCTAAAAGTTCCCCATCTTCATTGTGAATTTCGTAGTCAAATTCGATCCTGACCGACGGGGTCTTTACCAACCTGGTAGACACTGATATAAGGTCGTCATAGACCGCTGATTTTTTGAAATTCAGTTGCAGAGAAATCACCGGGAGCATGACACCATTTTCTTCCATATCCTTGTAAGAAACCCCGAAATTCCTAAGCCACTCAACCCTTCCCATCTCTAGGTATTGCGGGTAATTGCCGTGATAAACGACACCCATTTGATCCGTCTCCGCATAGCGGATTCGGAAAGATATTCTGTTAAATTCCATGTATAGGTAGTTAAAATCCTTTATATTTAAGGAAGGTGTTTTACGGCATTGGAACATGCGAAAAAAAAAGAGAAAAATCAACCCATGATTGGTTTTTTTTTTAGGTAATTTGTTCACATCTTTGTCACACTAGAGAGGTCGCGCCATGACCTTACCAGACCAACAAGCACAGACATCTTTAACCAACTAATAAGACTACCTTCAAATGAGTGTTACTGCCAATTCTGTTTGGAATAATTGCCTGGAATTTATCCAGGACAACATCCAACCGCAGGCATTCAAAACTTGGTTTGAGCCTATTAAGCCCATTAAATTATCTGAAGGCGCTTTAAGCATACAAGTTCCCAGTAAATTCTTTTACGAATGGCTGGAAGAACACTATGTAAAGCTTTTAAAAGTAGCATTGACCAAAGAGTTAGGGAACACCGCAAAACTGGTCTACATCATTAAGATGGAAAATACTTACGGCAATAAAGAACCTTTTACGGAACAGATTCCCAGCACCAACAGGGGGCAGGTATCTCCTCAGGAAATGGATGTACCTATTAAATCCAAGAACCCTGAATTAAAGAATCCGTTCGTTATTCCGGGGATCAGAAATATCAAAATTGAATCTCAACTCAACCCGAATTATAATTTCGATAATTTTCTAGAAGGAGACTCCAATCGTCTTGCACGATCTGCCGGGATGGCTGTTGCCAACAAGCCCGGGGGAACTTCCTTTAACCCCTTATTGATCTTTGGCGGTGTCGGCTTAGGAAAGACTCACTTAGCCCATGCCATAGGTGTAGAAATAAAAGACAAATACCCGGAACGAACAGTATTATATATCTCTGCGGAAAAATTCACCCAGCAATACATCGAATCGGTAAAAAAGAACACCAGGAATGATTTTATACATTTCTACCAGCTGATCGATGTTCTGATCATTGATGACGTACAGTTCCTATCTGGTAAATCCGGAACACAGGATGTATTCTTCCATATTTTTAACCACCTGCACCAGAACGGGAAGCAAGTAATCCTTACCTCTGATAAGGCACCTGTAGATATGCAGGATATTGAGCAGCGGCTATTATCCCGATTTAAATGGGGACTCTCTGCTGAACTTCAAAGTCCGGATTTCGAGACCAGGATATCTATACTGAGGAACAAATTATACCGCGACGGGGTAGAAATGTCTGAAGATATCATTGATTATGTCGCTAAACATATCAAGAGCAATATCAGGGAACTTGAAGGTGCCATCATTTCATTGATCGCTCAGTCTTCATTCAACAAAAAGGAAGTGACCTTAGAGCTAGCGCAGGAAGTAGTTGAAAAATTCGTCAAGAATACCAAACGGGAAGTCTCTATTGATTACATCCAGAAAGTAGTATCCGATTACTTTGAAATGGATGTGGCCACGCTACAGTCCAAAACACGGAAGAGACATATTGTCCAAGCTACGCAATTAGCGATGTTCTTTGCAAAGAAGTTCACCAAAGCGTCTCTTGCGAGTATCGGTTCACAAATAGGAAAACGAGATCATGCCACGGTACTCCATGCCTGTAAAACGGTTGATAACCTCGCGGAGACTGACAAGCAATTCCGCAAGTATATTGACGATCTCACCAAAAAATTCTCCTGATCCGGTAAAACGATCCATTACTACAGGTAGCTTTCTTATCCAAGTGGTATAATTAGAACTATTCTTCGGCTTCTTAGCCTACAGGATTTTTTATATTGTAAAGCCAATTAAATGGTAAGCTCATCATGAATCAACCACCGATAAAAATCTTAATGGTCTGCCTGGGTAACATTTGTCGATCTCCCCTGGCCGAAGGTATTTTGAAAGAAATTGCAGACCCGGAAAGAGTAATTGTACAATCTGCAGGGACCGCCGGATATCATATTGGTAACCCGCCAGATCCGCGATCTGTTTCTATTGCCTCTAAATACGGCATTGACATCAGCACCCAGCGTTGTCGCAAATTTGTATCCTCAGATTTCGAAGATTTTGACCTCATCCTGGCGATGGATAAAAGTAATTACCGGAATATCATCAGCCTGGCTCAAGATGAACGGCATTATCAAAAGGTACGTCTTCTTATGGAAGAACTCCCTGATGGACCCGATGAGGTTCCAGACCCCTATTACGGTGGAAAGGACGGTTTTGAAGAGGTATATCAAATGGTATACAGGGCTTGCGAAGCATTATTGGAACGATTGCGTAAAGAAAAACAGGATTTATGAGTAACAATTATGGAAATTTATACGTCATCCCTTCTACCCTTGGTGATAATGCCCCTTTAGAAGTACTTCCCATTTCGATAAAAGGTGCCATAGAAAGAATTGACCATTATATCGTTGAAAACGAGAAAACGGCGAGGCATTTTATCAAGAAAGTAAGTCCTAGAAAATCCCAACCCGGTCTTCATCTTTCGTTGCTCAATAAATTCACTGAGCAATCAGAGCTAGAAGGCTTCCTAGACCCCTGCCTATCAGGGATCCCGGTGGGTATTCTTTCCGAGGCAGGCTGCCCTGGTATAGCAGACCCGGGAGCTGAAATTGTACGTATCGCTCATGATAAGAATATCCGGGTGGTCCCAATGGTCGGGCCTTCGTCCATATTACTCGCTATGATGGCCAGCGGGATGAACGGGCAGAGCTTTGCTTTTAACGGTTACTTACCCATTGAAGGATCTGAACGAAAATCTGCGATTAAGAAAGCCGAAAAGATTTCCAGGGACCTAAAACAGGCCCAGGTATTTATAGAAACACCTTACAGGAACGACAAATTACTAGCAGAGCTCATAAAGACTCTAAACATGAACACTCGCTTATGCGTGGCATGCGATATCACCCTGCCTACTGAATATATACGCTCTAAAGCGGTTTCAGACTGGAAGGATAATGAAGTTTCGCTTCACAAGCGACCGGCAATCTTTATCTTCCAGGCATAAAAAAACCCCGGTATTACCGGGGTTATCTATTTTAATGTTATTTATATTCTGGGATTTTTCCTGGCCGTGATCTTGGAGACATCATAACCCGAGAACTTCCGCATATATTCTGATATACTTGTTCCGTAGGCGTCTTTGGTATCATAACTACCATAAGACCTCAGGTACTTCTTCACGTTCCCTGCGCCTGCCAGGTGGGCAGCTGCAAGAATACCTGATTCAGTAACCTCTACTCCATGGATCTTGTGGCCAACAAACCACTCAATATCCTTCCTGAGAATCCACTTATTCCTTGCAAGATTGGTCATAAAAACCTTTTCCTGCAAACTAGGATCATTTAAGAACTGACTTGCATTGTAAACTCCCATTAGCTGTAAGGTATTAATACCAAACTGGTATTTTCCTAAATACCCTAATGTGTTGATCACGAAATAATTACCTTGGGATTCTTTGAAAGCCAGAGCTTCTTTAAAACCGACGTAGGAACTTCCTAAAAAAGGAGGTGCTACTCGTTGGGGCATCGGCGCGATCTCGTATTGGGGATACAATACCGCAGTAGGTTCTTTTATTTTCAAAGTTTCCGGCAGGGTGGTGTTAACCGGCCTTTTTAGCCCAAAACTTCCGAAAATAGCGATCATGATAAGAGGACTACTCACTAGTATCCACTTTCTCATTAAAGATGATTTCTTAAGAATTACAGCCCTAAAAAGAGCCTACTTAAATTTCACCTTACAAATATAGACTGCATTCTCTGATAAAATTGTAAGAATTTATGAAAATATTGCCTCGATGGGATAAAGCGCTCATTTTTAAAGATAAACAGCTACCTCTTAATATTCTGATTATTGATCCAACGGACGTACTGCGCTTTATTCCTGTTGTGCTGCGATAAGGTTTTGGCGAATTTATGGTATCCAAAATTCTCCACATCGGCCACGAAATACAAGAAATCGTGCGTTTCCGGTTGCAAAACGGCCTTAATGGCCGATATATCGGGCATGGCGATAGGTCCGGGAGGCAGGCCGCTGTATTTATAGGTATTATATGGAGAGTCTAAAGCCAGGTCCTTATATAGTACTCTTTTGATTATAGTGTCGTGGTCGCCTGTCGACTCCTTTATGGCGAAGATGACGGTGGGATCGGCCTGTAAGGGCATATTCTGCCGCAGGCGATTTAAATAAACTCCCGCCACACGCGGTCTTTCGTCAACTTTTGCTGTTTCCTTATGAACAATAGAGGCCAGGGTTGTCACCTCTGTCGGAGTTAACCCCTGTTTTTCTGCTAGTTGTATTCGTTCTTCGTTCCAGAACCGATCGTATTCACGCGTCATACGCTCCCTGAACTCCTCAGCGGAGGTATTCCAGAAAAATTCGTATGAATTCGGTAGATAAAGGGCAATCGCGTTAGGTGAATCTAGCTTTTGCGCCTGAAGAAATTCAGTATCCCGAAATGATGCCAGCAGTTCCAAACTATCAGCTTCTATC
>JABDLH010000120.1 GCA_013003145.1 Flavobacteriaceae bacterium
AGTTCTCATTCTTGAACAATTGCTCCACGGTATCATCAAGGGTATTGCTTACCACGATATTCAATTCGTTTACACCTCTCGAGGAAGTATAGAAGACATCTTTATTCTTGTTTACCGTCTCTAACAATTCTGTTTGATTTTCAAGAATACTGTCTGAAACCAAGAAGGTAAAATCTGTCAGAGAAGATCTTACGGTAATCTCGCCTATTTCTTTGAGCACTTTTATGATCCGGTGAGTAGCCCGGAACTCCATATCTCCTGAAAGCCGTTTGAGGGCCATTACGATAGCACCATTCCTAACTTCCTTTCCCAATTCTTCCTCGATCTCGGGTTTTACGATCCGCGACAGGGAAGTCAGGTTGATAATTCCCTGGGCCAGGGCACTCTGGAGAAATGGTTTTTTCTTGATATACTGCTCAACAACAGAGGATATTGTTTTCATAGGTTTGTTGGTAAAAAGCCAAAAATAACATTATGTTACAAATAAAACAAACTTTTAAAAATGATAGAAGGCATCCTGCAGGTGTTGCATTTCTGTTCTATCACCTTTTTCCAGGTATGTAATAATATCGAATCGGGTTTCCAGGTCTAATTGCTGCTCCTGTATATAATGATCTGCGGCCATGACCAATAATCTGATCTTTTTAGGAGTTACGCTGCTGACGAGGTCATCGAAATAGTCAGAACTTCGATATTTTACCTCCACAATAGCGAGCACCTCTGCTTTCCTTGCGATGATATCAATTTCGGCCTTGCGGTAATAATAATTAGTGGCCAGGATGGTATACCCCTTATCTTTAAGATATTGTACCGCCTTAGCTTCTGCCCGGCTTCCTATTTCCCTGTTTTTCATGTTCAGAATTGTTGAAATACTAAAATTGGTGGTAGTTCGTCGAAAAAATATGCATTTAGTCGACCTAATTTATACTAAGATGCTACTTTCATTCGCTCTATACCATAAGATACGCGTATTGCTGTAAAAACTCAATACTCAACGCATTTAAGAATTCACCCCATCCTAAACACATGAAGGTTCTTAAAGCCCGAGATTCTATGGAGTATTTTATTAATTGTAATACTGCAACCTTAGCCCAATACACCACACCCCTGGATGCGACCCGGGCGGCACACCTGTATAGGAGACTGGGTTTCAGTGCCTCAAAACAAACAATAGACCAGGCCACGGGGCAAAATGCTGCCGGACTGGTAGACAACCTGGTTACTGAAGCCCTGGCCATTCCCCCTCTGGCGGCACCGCCCTGGGCTAACTGGAACCGCGACAATTATCCTGCAGATGACGATGCTGCCGGGCAATTGGTGCGATCGCAGCGGCAAGAATGGGCCGTGAGCTATACCGGCGCCTTATTGAATAACAACCTCAGGGACCGTCTTAGTTTTTTCTGGAGCAACCATTTTGTTACCGAACTGGATATCTACGAATGTAATTCTTTCCTCTACGGCTATATCAACTGCCTTCAACGGAATGCCATCGGCAATTTTAAAACCTTTGTCAGCGAGATCGGCCTTACCGATGCCATGCTGTATTACCTTGATGGGGTGTACAACAACGGAAATAACCCGAACGAGAATTATGCCCGGGAACTTTACGAACTCTTTACACTAGGTGAAGGAAATGGGTATACGGAGCAGGATATTATCGAGACTGCCCGTGCCCTGACAGGCTATGTGGAACGGGGCGAAGTTGGATGCTCTGCGGTCACCTTTAACCCTGCCCGCTTTGATGGTGGCTCTAAAACTATCCTGGGTAGGACCGGGAATTGGGGGTATGATGACGTGATTGACATTCTCTTCGAGGAAAGGTCCCAGCAGATTGCCGACTTTATCTGTAAAAAATTGTACGAATTCTTTGTACACCCTGACAGTGACGACGATGCAGGGAACGCACAGCTCATTATCTCCGGGATGGCTTCAACCTTCCTCTCAAATAATTTTGAAATCGCTCCTGTACTTTCAGAGCTTTTTAAAAGTCAGCACTTCTTTGATGACGAAGCTTTGGGGGTAATTATAAAAAGTCCGTTCGATATTTATCTCAATATGTTGAACGAAACCGGTTTTTCATATGATGACAGTGTTTTGATCAATGTTGTTGATGCCAGCGGACTTTTAGGGCAGACCTTGTTTGATCCTCGGGATGTTGCCGGCTGGCAGCGAGACCGCAGTTGGATCAACACCAATTTCATGATCGGAAGGTGGCTCACGGTAGAAATATTCCTGCAGGCTGCTTTCCAGGCCAACCCAGAACAGTTCAGGGCCTATGCGGTAGCAGCGGTAGGTAATACCAACAGCAACACCAGTAATCCACAAATAGTGGTCCAGGCCATCGTAGATCACCTTCTCCCTAAGGGATTACTGACGACTCAGGATTTTGAGAACGCGCTCTCGGTTTTTAAGATCGAAGATGTCCCGGAAAATTATTACGGTTCAGACTATATAACTGGGGGGCTTGGTTTATGGATGCTATCTATAAGCCCTGAAGTTCCTCAGCAGGTTTTTCTTCTCCTGATGCATATCTCCAGACAACCCGAATTTCAACTAAAATAAGCCTACCATGTGTAATCATCCCAAAAATAACAAAGAGGCACACGATGCAGAACATAAGCAATGGAGCAGGCGTTCCTTTCTACAGGCTTTAGGTATTGCCGGGTCCGGATCTATGATGTTGGGCAGTAACCTGCTTTCCGCTTCTGCCCCATCTCCACTGACTTCTGCCATAGCCAATGCTGAATCTGATAACATACTGATCCTGATCCGCCTCTCCGGTGGGAATGACGGTCTGAGCACGGTGATCCCCATACAACAATACGACTTGTACGCAAATGCCAGGCCCAATATCTATATCCCTGAAAGTAAGGTTTTGAAGTTGACAGACGATTTCGGTATCCCTACCTACATGAATTCCCTGGAATCCATGTGGGGCGAAGGGCAGTTTAAAGCGGTTCATGGCGTCGGTTATGAGAATCAAAGTCTTTCTCATTTTACTGGCTCGGATATTTACGCGAATACAGACCTGACCACAACGGGCTTCAGCGGTCTGGATACCGGTTGGATGGGCCGTTATTTTGAAAACCTCTACCCGGACTACCTGATCAACCCACCGGCATCACCGGCAGCCATACAAATAGGGAATTTTGGCAGCCTTGTTTTTGAAGGCGAAGAGACCAATTATGCTTTTGTCACTTCCAATATTGATCAACTGGAACAGATTGCAGAGACTGGGGTACAATACAGCCTTGATCCTTCTCTCTTTAATAATTGCATGTACGGGGACCAGTTAAAATTTCTAAGGGGTGTTGCCAATACCACCTATGAATACTCCGGCCTTATACACGAGGCATACGAACGCGGTCAGAACCAGGTGGAGTACCAGGATAATGGTTTTGCGAGGCAGTTGGCATTGCTGGCAAGACTGATCAAGGGAAACCTGGGCACCAAGGTATATATGATATCTATGGGCGGTTTTGACACCCATGGGAATCAACCCCTTGCCCACGAACGCCTGATGTCTAACCTCTCTATAGCGGTTCATAATTTCTACGAAGATCTCGCCTTTAGCCAACAGGATGAAAAGGTGCTCAGCATGACCTTCTCTGAATTTGGCCGACGTATCTATGAAAACGGTTCCAACGGTACCGATCACGGTAAGGCTGCCCCTACCCTCTTTTTTGGGTCCGGCTTGCAGGGGAGTGCCTTTGTGGGTGAACACCCCAGTCTGGATGCACCCAATAGCAGGGGTAACCTGGAGTACACCATGGATTTTAGGGACCTTTACGCCACCGTTTTAGCTGAATGGCTCTGCGTTCCCGTCCCTTTGGTAGAGCAGCACCTGCTCAATCATCCTTATGCCCCGGTGAACTTAGGCTTTAATTGCAGCGGTGTCCAATTCCCGGACATTGCTTATGACGATGATCCACCTACGCCCCCGAGCAGGGACGAGCCTACGGAAGAGGCTGCCAGCCCGGAGATGCTGGATGCCATTGTTCACAAGCCTTTTTACCCTAATTCTGCCTCGCCCAGAATCTATGTTGAAATGCCCTTTAGTGCACACGTCGATATACAGTTATATAATATTCTTGGGCAGAATGTCGGAACCATATACAACGAGTTCATGTTCGAGGGAACAGCAGAGATCGATATCCGGGCGCGTATGCCTATGGGCCTGGCCACCGGGAAATATATTTACAGGATACAAGTGCAGGATCGGAAAATGTCCAAGTCGGTCCTGATCTCCTAAACTCTTCCTACTTAGCATCAAATGCCCCTGAGCTCCGCCAAGGTTTCCCCCAGAACCGCAGCGGGCGAGGGGGTTTTTAAATTCATCCCCTAGCTTGGTTCAAGGCCTGAAAAATTGGTTATTTTTGTGGCTTAATCGAAAATAGATGTCCCAGGAAGCAAAAACTCCAAAAAGATATACCATCACAGCAGCGTTACCTTATACCAATGGCCCTATCCATATAGGACACTTGGCCGGGGTTTATGTACCCGCTGATATTTACAGCCGTTACCTGCGTTTAAAAGGTCGCGATGTCGCCTTTGTCTGCGGAAGCGACGAACACGGTGTAGCCATCCCCATGAAAGCCAAAAAGGAAGGTGTTAGTCCTCAAGAGCTTATCGATAAGTACCATGGGATCATCGCTAAATCTTTTGAAGAATTCGGGATCTCTTTTGATAATTATTCAAGGACTTCTTCAGAGGTACACCATGAGACCGCCTCAGAATTCTTTAAGAAGCTCTACAAGGAAGGCGATTTTATTGAAGAGACCACGGAACAGCTCTACGATGAACAGGCGGGTCAATTCCTGGCCGATCGATTTGTCACCGGTACCTGCCCCAAGTGCGGAAACGAAGAAGCGTATGGAGATCAATGTGAACGATGTGGGTCTTCACTGAATGCCACAGACCTGATTAACCCGAAATCGACTCTCAGTGGTGGTGTGCCTACCATGAAAAAGACAAGGCACTGGTTTCTTCCCTTAGACCAGTACGAATCATTCCTGAAAGAATGGATACTGGAATCGCATAAGCACGACTGGAAGCCCAATGTGTATGGCCAATGTAAATCATGGATAGACGAAGGATTAAAACCTAGAGCAGTAACAAGAGACCTGGACTGGGGAATCCCGGTGCCAGTAGAAGGCGCAGAAGGAAAAGTTTTATATGTCTGGTTTGATGCCCCCATCGGTTACATTTCTGCAACCAAGGAATGGGCTGCAAGGGAAGGGAAGAACTGGGAGACCTACTGGAAGGATGAAGACACCAAGCTTGTACATTTTATCGGTAAGGACAATATCGTTTTCCACTGTATCATCTTCCCTGCCATGCTTAAGGCGCACGGGTCTTTTATCCTACCGGATAACGTGCCTGCCAACGAGTTCCTGAACCTGGAAGGTCAGAAGTTATCGACCAGTAAGAACTGGGCGGTCTGGCTGCATGAATACCTGGAGGACTTTCCCGATAAGCAGGATGCCCTGCGGTATTCGC